>NZ_JBQQCE010000850.1:0-1946 GCF_052245645.1 Streptomyces sp. KR55
CCGGCCGGGCCGGCCCGCTCCCGCGACGTGGGGGTTGCCGCGTCGAGCGGACCGGCCGACACCCCGATCCTGGAGTGGGGGGTGGACGGCAACAACACGCCGTGGCGCACTTCGTCAGGTGCCGGGCTCCGTCGCCTCGCACGTCGGCACGTTCCGCACCCGGCCGGGCGAGGAGAGCACGGCGACGGCGTGGGCGGCCGAGGCGAGGGTCATGTGCCGGTGCCATCCGTCGAACGAACGGCCCACGTAGTCCTCGATGCCCACGTTCTTGGCGACCTCGAAGTAGTCGTACACGACCCGGTCGAGCAGGGTGAACAGCGTGAGCAGCGAAGCGGGCTGATGGCCCGTCAGGTTCGTGAGCCACAGCTGGGGCGCGTCCTGCTGCCGGCCCTCGGCCAGCCCGATGAGGACAAGGCGTCTGCCGTGTCCGGATCGCAGCCGCCCGCTTCTTCCCGGGGGGAGTTTCACGGCGGCGCTCGCCAGCAGCCCCGACCGCATGCCGGCCCCGCGGCCGTTGTGCCGCCATCGGACGGGCTGTCGGGTGCCGCTGGCCGCCCGGATGACCTCGCAGGCCGGCATGCCCGTCGAGCCCCGGTGGCCGGTCAGCGCCGGGTCGTTGACGACCAGCGGCACGGACGGGTCGACCCGCGCCAGCAGGGGGATATCCTTGCGGCCCAGGCGGTCGAAGAGCCTGGCCGCGTTCAGGGAGCAGGCGTCCAGCACCACCGGCCGCACCGGCATCGCCCACTCCGTCACCATGTCGACGCAGAGTTTCGCGGCCCGGTCGGACAGCGGTCTCCACCTCGGCGCTGTCCGGGATCGAGGCCCGGCTGCGCAGCGACCGGTCGTCGATCCACGCCTGGGGCAGATGGAGCCCCCAGTCCACCGGGCTGCTCCGGCACCCGGAGGCGGCCCACACACCCACCGCCTGCTGGGCGTTGAGCACCCGCCCCTCGGCCGGGACGAACCTGCGGTCCACTCCGACGGAGTGCTGCCCCGCCTTGCGGATCACCGTGCTGTGCACCACCCAGGCCTCCACGGGCAGCCGGGGCACCAGGTACCGGGCCAGCGCCTGGCGTACCGGGGTCCAGTCCCAGGTCGACTCGCTGATGAAGTGATGCAGGCTCTGATCGGTCGCCCGGCCGCCGATCAGGCTCGCGATGTTCCGGATCGACTTGCGGCCGGGCACTTCCAGCAGGCCCCTCACGTACTCGACGCCCTTCTTGCGCTGGTCGGCGCGCGGCAGGGAAACGAAGAGGGACCGGGATATTTGCCGCAGTAAATCATCCGGCGCTTCGGTTTCCGCGAATAATCGATGCGATTTCTCGTTCCCCTTCTCGACAGTAATCAGCGGCAACCAGGATGTATTCACAGATTGACCCCCGCATAGCTGCTCCCGCCGGCTGGAAAATCTGCCCGCGGATGTGTTGAGTGAAACGTTCCAGCGCACCCTTCCATCGCATATGTGCGAACAGGGGCGAACGAAATCTTCTCCGCAATTCACCGGGCGTGCGGCAGTCGTGCCCCTCCCGCCGGGGCCCGTTGTCCCTACGCCTTGGTCGCATCGCCCGATGCCGCAATACCGGACTAAATCGGGCGCAACTTTATCGATGTGTAGATCTGTGCACCACCGTTTGGATCTGCATATGTCACCTACGGGGCTGAGGAGCGACGACGCGACGGTCCCCCCGGAAGGGCTTCAGGGGGCGCCCGGACCAAGGTGACGGACTGGCGCCGGCACTGTTGACGCCGTGGCGCGGTCGCCGATACACCCGGCGGACAACACCACCGACCGCCACAATTCAGCCAACGACGCGCAACGCCATTCCCGTTCCCCGTGCTGCTCGGGCACGCGGCGAAAGTCCCGGATGGCTGTTTCCGGACGCAACGGGGGTCAGGTGGTCAACCGGCGGCCAGCAGATGGTCGGTGGTGACATAGACCGTTT
>NZ_JBQQCE010000851.1:0-1940 GCF_052245645.1 Streptomyces sp. KR55
TGGCGCCCGTGGAGCCGTCGGTCAGGGGGTCCGGCGATTCGTCGGACCCCTCCGACGCGCCGCCGTCCGGCGAGGCGTCGCCGGCCGCTGCCGGCTTCGGGGATGAGCCCGGGGCGTCCAGGCCGAGTTCGGCGAGGCTCAGGGCGCCGCCGGCCAGGAGGAAGCCCGCCGCGATGAGCAGGGTGCGGCGGCGTCGGCGGCGGTGGGCCGCGGCCTTGCGGTCGCGTCGGCTCACGGCCGGCTGACGGCGTCGCCCGGAGCCGCGTCCGGGGCGGTCGCCATCGTCGACGGCGTCGCCCTCCTCCTCGTCGTATCCGTCGTCGTACGGCTCGTCGGGCTCCGCCGGCCGTACCACCGTGACGACGTCCGTCCGCACATCCGTCCGTACGACGGTGTGCACGACCGTCTCCTCCGCGTACGCGCGAAGCTGTTCCGCTGGCGTGCCGCACCCCGGACAGGCGAGGGCGCCATTCAGGTGCCGTCGGCACGGGTGGCAGTAGTCCATGACGCGGGAAGATTAAGTTCCGCATCGGTAACGTTCATAGGCTCCGCTGTGAATGTTTTGTGGTGAACGATCCGTTCCGGCGTGGCGAGTTGAGGGCAACCCACCCGCATCACCCCGAAACGACTTTCGAAAGTGCCGAAACTGTTATGCGTTCGACCCATTGACACCCCGACCACCCCGTCCTTACTGTCACGCCAGCATTTCGAACGTGTGACGAAATTTCGAACAGAGCCGACGTTCACGAGGGGCAACTGCCGTGCGCATCACCGGAATCAGCACACACGTGGTCGGGACGCCGTGGCGCAACCTGACCTACGTACAGGTGCACACCGACGAGGGGGTCACCGGAGTCGGCGAGACCCGGATGCTGGGCCACACCGACGCACTGGTCGGCTATCTGCGGGAGGCCGAGGCCAACCACATTCTCGGTTCCGACCCGTTCGCTGTCGAGGACCTCGTCCGCAGGATGAAGTACGGCGACTACGGGCGGGCGGGCGAGATCGTCATGTCCGGTATCGCCGTCATCGAGATGGCCTGCTGGGACATCAAGGGCAAGGCCCTCGGGGTGCCCGTCTGGCAGCTGCTCGGCGGCAAGGTCACCGACAAGGTCAAGGCGTACGCCAACGGCTGGTACACGACCGAGCGGACTCCGGAGGCGTACCACAAGGCCGCCCAGGGCGTCATGGAGCGCGGGTACAAGGCGCTCAAGATCGACCCCTTCGGCACCGGGCACTTCGAGCTCGACCACGAGCAGACCCTGTACGCCGTGTCGCTGATCGAGGCCGTGCGGGACGCCATCGGCCCGGAGGCCGAGCTGATGCTCGAGATGCACGGCCGGTTCTCACCCGCCACCGCCGTCCGGCTGGCCCGGGAGCTCGCTCCCTTCAAGCCCGCCTGGCTGGAGGAGCCCTGCCCGCCGGAGAACCTGAAGGCGCTGGAGAAGGTCGCCGCCAAGGTGGACATCCCGGTCGCGACCGGTGAGCGCATCCACGACCGCATCGAGTTCCGCGAGCTCTTCGAGAGCCAGGCCGTCGACATCATCCAGCCCGACGTCGGTCACATCGGCGGCATCTGGGAGACGCGGAAGCTGGCCGCCACCGCCGAGACCCACTACATGCTCGTCGCCCCGCACAACGTCGGCGGGTCCGTCCTCACCGCCGCGTCCCTCCAGGTCGGCTTCACCACCCCGAACTTCAAGATCCTGGAGCACTTCAACGACTTCGCCGACGCGGAGATCAAGAAGGTCGTCAAGGGCGCGCCCCAGGTGATCGACGGGTACTTCCACCTCTCCGACGCCCCCGGCCTCGGTGTGGAGCTCGACGTCGACGCCGCCGCCGAGTTCCCGCAGCAGCAGGCCCGGTTCGACCTGTGGGCCGAGGGCTGGGAGCAGCGCAAGCCGAAGGAATCCAAGTGAGCACCGCCGTCGTCATCGAGG
>NZ_JBQQCE010000852.1:0-1928 GCF_052245645.1 Streptomyces sp. KR55
AGGACATGCTCGGTCTGTTCCTCAACACGGTGCCGGTGCGGGTCACGTTCGACGCGGAGCGCAGTGTCGCCGATGTACTGACGGCGCTTCAGGCGCAGCAGTCGGCGCTGCTGGACCACCAGCACCTGAGCCTCAACAGCATTCAGCGGCTTGCCGGTCCGGGCGCGACCTTCGACAGCCTGCTCGCCTACGAGAACTTCCCTGAGGACCCGGCCGGGCCTCCCTCCGCCGAAGGCCTGACCCTCACGGACAGCCGGATGCGGGAATCGACCAACTTCGCTCTGGCTCTGGGGGTGAACCCGGCCGACGACCTGGCCCTCCGGCTCGACTACCGGCCGGGCCTGTTCGACGAGGGGACCGCCCATGCCGTCGTCGATCGTCTGGTGCGGGTACTGAAGCAGTTCGTGGCCGACCCGACGGCCCGGCCGAGTGAGATAGACCTGCTGGGCTCCTCGGAGACATCCCTCGTGGTCGAGCGGTGGAACGACACGGCGCGGACGGTCCCCGCGGACACGGTCCCGGCACTGGTCCGGGGCTGGGTGAGGCGCTCCCCGGAGGCTGTTGCCGTGCGCGGCGGCTCCGAGGCCCTGACGTATGGGGAGTTGGAGGCGCGGGCGAATCGGCTGGCCCGGCACCTCGCCAGCCTGGGTGTGGGCCGGGAGAGCCGGGTGGGGCTGTGTCTGCCCCGTGGGGTCGACATGGTGGTGGCTTTGCTGGCGGTGTGGAAGGCCGGCGGGGCGTATGTGCCGCTGGATCCGGAGTATCCCGGGGAGCGGCTGGCCTACATGGTCAGCGACAGCGGTGCCTCCGTGGTGCTGACCACGGCCGCGACGGCGGGTGAGGTGCCGGCCGGCGTGGAGGTGGTGCTGCTGGAGGAGACGCCCGAAGCACCGGCGGGACCGCTGAACACGGTCGTTGATCCGAGCCAACTCGCCTACGTCATCTACACCTCCGGCTCCACGGGTCGGCCGAAGGGCGTGGCGGTCGCGCACGGTGGGGTGGCGAACCTGGCCGAGGTGATGCGTCCGGTGCTGGGTGTGGAACCGGGCACGACTGCCTTGCAGTTCGCGTCGTTCAGCTTTGACGCGGCGGTGCTCGATGTCGCGGTGACGCTGGGAGCCGGCGGCGCTCTGGCGATCGCGACGAGTGAGGAGCGCACCGAGCCGAGTGCGCTGGCGGAGATGATCCGTACGGCGGGCGTGCAGGTTGCGAGCGTCGTCCCGTCCCTGCTCGGCGTGCTGGACCCGGCCGACGTCCCCGGCGTGGAGAACTGGGTGCTGGGCGCCGAGCGTCTGAGTGCCGGCCTGGCCGCCCGCTGGCGGGCACAGGCCCGCGTCTGGAACACCTACGGCCCCACCGAGGCGACCGTCATCTCGACGGCGACGCTGCTGGAGGAGGGCATCAGCCCGGAGGGTGCGCCTCCGGCGATCGGCTCGCCGATCGGCAACACCCGGACCTTCGTCCTGGACGACTTCCTGCGTCCCGTCCCGCCGGGTGTGACGGGTGAGTTGTATGTATCCGGTGCGGGTCTGGCGCGTGGCTACAACAACCGTCCGGATCTGACGGCGGAGCGGTTCGTGGCGTGCCCGTTCGTCGAGGGCGGGCGGATGTACCGCTCGGGCGACCTGGCCCGGTGGACGTCGGACGGGTTGCTGGAGTTCGCCGGACGCGCCGACGAGCAGGTCAAGATCCGCGGCTTCCGCGTGGAGCCGGGTGAGGTCGAGGCCGTGCTCGCCGGGCACCCCGACGTCGCCCAGGCCGCCGTCGTCGTGCGCGAGGACCGGCCCGGCGACAAGCGTCTGGTCGCGTACGTGGTGCCTGCGGAGGCTGAGGACTTCGACATCCCGGGGCTGCGGCAGTTCGCGGGCGCGCGGCTGCCCGAGTACATGGTGCCGTCCGCGGTCATGGTCCTCGACGCCCTGCCGCTG
>NZ_JBQQCE010000853.1:0-1923 GCF_052245645.1 Streptomyces sp. KR55
TGCGTGGATGCCTCCCCCATCCGCGCGAAAAAGTGCCTCTATGGCTTTCGTCAAGCTGTGGTGGGAGTCGGGGGCTCATAGAAGGTGCCGTCTCTGAGCATTGCGAAGAGCACGTCGATGCGTCGTCGGGCAAGGGCGATCAGGGCTGCGACGTGGTGCTTCCCTTCGCGGCGCTTCCTGTCGTAGTAGGCCCGTGACTCCGGTTGTGAAAGCGAGGCGAACGCGGCGAGGTAAAAGGCGCGTTTGAGCTGCTTGTTGCCTCGTCGGGCGGGGTGTTCACCACGGATGGAGGAGCCAGAGGCACGGGTGACCGGGGCCAGGCCGGCATAGGCGGCCAGGTGTCCGGCCGTGGCGAAGGCGCTGCCGTCGCCGACGTCGATGAGGATGCGGGCGGCGGTCCTGACCCCGATGCCGGGCATGGAGGTCAGGACCGCGGAAAGAGGGTGAGCCTCCAGAAGTTCCTCGATCCTCGCGGCGAGGAGCCTGCGCTGGTCCAGCACGGAGCCAAGCGTGGAGACGAGACTGGGGATGATCAGGGCGGCCGCGTCGGTGCCCGGAACGACCACGCTCTGCTCGTCGAGCGCGGTGAAGATGTCCTCGACCAGGCGCTCGGCCATCCGCGGCGCCTTCGGCCGCAGCAGTGCGACCAGCCTGCGTCGCCCTGCTTTCCTGAGCTGGGCCGGGGAGCCGAAGCGTTCGAGCAGTATGAGCACGGCGGGGTGGTCCAGGCGAGGGCCAACGACCTTTTCCAGCGGTGGATGGATCTGTGTCAACAGGCCCCGCAGGCGGTTCTTGGTCCGCGTCGCCTCGGTGGCCAGGTCGTCGTCGAACCCGGTGAGCATCTCCAGCTCGGCCACGGTCTCGTCGGCTGGTTCAACGGCACGCAGTGTGTGCGGCATTGCTCGGGCGGCGTCCGCGATGACGTGCGCGTCGCGCGCATCGGTCTTGGCCTCACCCGGGTAGAGGTCGGCGATGCGCCGCATCGTCAGGCCCGGGAGATAGGCGACGCGGCAGCCCGCGTCGCGGGCCACGGCCAGAGGCAGCGCGCCTATGGAGGCGGGCTGGTCGACCACCACCAGAACGGTGCCGTGTTTGGTCTGGAGCCTGGTGAACACCTCACGAAGCTTCGGTTCGGTGTTGGGTAGCCGCTTGTCGAAGACCTTTTTCCCCTCTGGGGTCAGCGCCGTGGCATGGTGTTCGCCTTTGCCGACGTCCAGACCCAGGTAGACGTCGATCTCACCGTCAGCGGTCACGTGTTTGCTCCTGTGCTGCTCGTGCTCTCCCAGCCCTCACCTGCGGCATCAGCGTGCCGGCATCCACGTTACGAAGAGACTGCCTCCCCCGTCCGGGATCGGTGCTCGGGCCTCTAATCAGCGGTCTGCCAATGCCTTCGATCCCGGTGACACCACTTTTTCGATCATCATCGACGAGGGGGCGAAGTCATGCCGGGGCCGAAGGCCGGGAACCTCATTGCGAGGCCACGAAGAAGGTAACGGGGGCGAGGCCACCGGTCCGTCGCCGGTCGACCGCGGGAAGACAGGCAGTAAGCACCATCTGATCTGCGACGGCAGGGGCACCCCGCTCAAGGTCATCACCACCGCGGCCGACGTCAACGACGTCACCCGGACCCTGGCCCTGGTCGACGGCATCCCGCCGGTGGCCGGCAAGCCCGGACGGCCGCGCCGCCGGCCCGACGCCCTGCTCGGCGACAAGGGATACGACAGCAACCCCAACCGGCGCGAGCTGTGCAGGCGCCGGATCCTGCCGGTGATCTCCCGCAAAGGGGCCCCGAACATCAAGGACCTGGGCAAGCTCCGCTACGTCGTCCAGCAGACCTTCTCGCTCCTGCACCACTTCAAGCGCCTGGCCGTCCGCTGGGAAAGACGCCTCGACCTCCACGACGCCCTCGTCTCCCTCGCCTGC
>NZ_JBQQCE010000854.1:0-1919 GCF_052245645.1 Streptomyces sp. KR55
CGCTCATACGGAAGCCGCTCACCGCGGGGCGCGACGGGAGTGCGAATCCGACAGCCGAAGCAGGAGTACTCCATGGCTCGAATGACCGCTGCCCGCGCGGCAGTTGAGATCCTCAAACGTGAGGGCGTCACGGACGCCTTCGGTGTGCCGGGTGCGGCGATCAACCCGTTCTACGCGGCCCTCAAGGCCTCCGGCGGCATCAGCCACACCCTCGCCCGGCACGTCGAGGGCGCCTCCCACATGGCCGAGGGTTACACCCGCACCCACCCCGGCAACATCGGCGTGTGCATCGGCACCTCCGGACCGGCCGGAACCGACATGATCACCGGCCTGTACTCCGCGACCGGCGACTCGATCCCGATCCTGTGCATCACCGGCCAGGCCCCCACCGCGGTGATCCACAAAGAGGACTTCCAGGCCGTCGACATCGCCTCCATCGCCAAGCCGGTGACCAAGATGGCGGTCACCGTCCTGGAGGCCGCGCAGGTCCCCGGCGTCTTCCAGCAGGCCTTCCATCTGATGCGCTCCGGCCGCCCCGGCCCGGTCCTGATCGACCTGCCGATCGACGTCCAGCTCACCGAGATCGAGTTCGACCCGGACACGTACGAGCCGCTCCCGGTCTACAAGCCGGCCGCGACCCGCGCCCAGATCGAGAAGGCGATCGGGATGCTGAACGCCGCAGAGCGCCCGCTGATCGTCGCCGGCGGCGGCATCATCAACGCCGACGCCGCCGAACTCCTCGTGGAGTTCGCCGAACTGACGGGCACTCCGGTGATCCCGACCCTGATGGGCTGGGGCGTCATCCCCGACGACCATGAGCTGAACGCCGGCATGGTCGGCCTGCAGACCTCGCACCGCTACGGCAACGCCACCTTCCTGGAGTCCGACTTCGTCCTCGGCATCGGCAACCGCTGGGCCAACCGCCACACCGGCAAACTGGACGTCTACACGGCCGGCCGGAAGTTCGTCCACGTGGACATCGAGCCGACCCAGATCGGCAAGATCTTCGCCCCCGACTACGGCATCGCCTCCGACGCGAAGGCCGCACTGTGCCTCTTCGTCGAGGTGGCACGGGAGTTGAAGGCGGCGGGCGCACTCCCCGACCGCTCCGCCTGGGCCGCCGCCGCGCAGGAGAAGAAGGCGAAGCTCCAGCGCCGTACACACTTCGACAACATCCCGATCAAACCGCAGCGCGTCTACGAGGAGATGAACAAGGCCTTCGGCCCGGAGACCCGGTACGTCACCACCATCGGCCTCTCGCAGATCGCCGGCGCCCAGATGCTGCACGTCTACCGGCCGCGGCACTGGATCAACTGCGGCCAGGCCGGCCCGCTCGGCTGGACCGTCCCGGCCGCGCTCGGCGTCGCCAAGGCCGACCCGGAGGCGTCCGTCGTCGCCCTCTCCGGCGACTACGACTTCCAGTTCATGATCGAGGAGCTGGCCGTCGGGGCGCAGCACAAGATCCCGTACGTCCATGTCCTCGTCAACAACTCCTACCTCGGCCTGATCCGCCAGGCACAGCGGGCGTTCGAGATCGACTTCCAGGTCAACCTGGAGTTCGAGAACCTCAACTCGCCCGAGCTGGGCGTCTACGGCGTCGACCACGTCAAGGTCGCCGAGGGCCTGGGCTGCAAGGCGATCCGGGTGACCGACCCGAACGAGCTGGGCGCGGCGTTCGAGGAGGCCAGGAAACTGGCCGCCGAGTTCCAGGTGCCGGTGGTCGTCGAGGCGATCCTGGAACGGATCACCAACATCTCGATGTCCGGCACCAACGACATCAGCAACGTGGTGGAGTTCGAGGAGCTCGCGACGGAGCCCGGGCATGCGCCGACGTCGATCAGGACGCTGAAGGTCTGACGCGCGTCTTGGACATACGGCAGCGAGGTGCCGTCCCACCCGCCGTGGGTGGGCCGGCACCT
>NZ_JBQQCE010000855.1:0-1917 GCF_052245645.1 Streptomyces sp. KR55
GGGGAGCACCGCGCCTCCGCCGAGCGCCGACTGCAGGCCGCCGAGATCGCCCGGCACTGGCCCGAGCAGCAGGACCACGCGACCCTCGCCCACCTCGCCGCCGAGTCCCTCGGACAGGCGGGGCTGCCCGCCGAGGCGGACCGGGCGTACGCGCGCGCGGGCGACCTGTGGCGTTCCCTCGGCAACGTCCACGGTCTGGTCCGCTCGCTGCGCGCCCGCGCGTGGCTCGCCCTGCGCACGGAGGACGGCACGGACACGGCACGGGAGCTGATGACGCTCGCCCTCGGCGAGTGCGAGCGGGCGCTGGATGCCACGGCCGACGAGGACGCGCAGCAGCGGCTGACCGCCGAACTGGGCGACACGCACCGCCAGTTCGGCGATCTGCTGGCCCGCTCGTCCGCCGAGGACGCCGGGGACGGCTCGATCCAGGCCGCGTTCGCGGAGGCCCTGGCCCAAGTGGCGCAGGCCGTCACGGTGTTCGCCTCGCTCGGGGACGCCGCCGTGCACAGCCGTACCGGTGCCGAACTCGCCGCGGGCTGGCTGGCGGCCGACCTGGGCCGCAGCGCGGAGTCGGCCGCACGCGCGCGTGCCGTACTGGCCGCGTACGCGGATGCCGTCGACGAGACCGACGTCGCTCGGGCGCGGCGGGCGGAGGCCGAGCAGCTGCTGCGGGTGGTGGAGGAACAGGAGGATCGTTGAACGAAAGCCCACGGAGGCAGGGAGCGACGGGCCCTCCACCGATGAGCCCGACTCCACCGACGGGCCCTACTCCACCCCTATGAGCAGCAGCGCCCCCTGCCGCCCGCCCCGGTACACCACCGTGTCGACGGCAAGATACGCCTCCCTCACCCGGGCCTCCAGACGCTCGGCCACGGACTCGGGAACCTCGTCGCCGAGGACGAGGGTCACCAGTTCCCCGCCGGCCGCGAGCATCCGGTCGAGGACGGACTCGGCGGTGGCGGTGACGTCCGACCCGATCACGGCGACGTCCCCGTCGATGAGGCCGAGGACGTCACCGGCCTGGCAGATGCCGGCCATGGTCCAGGACTGGCGTTCCGCGACGACGACCTCGCCGTAGCGGGTCGAGCCCGCCGCCGACGTCATCGACACGACGTCCTCGTCGAAGCGGCGCTCCGGCTCGTGCACCGCGAGCGCCGCGATGCCCTGGACCGCGGAGCGCGTGGGGATGAGGGCCACCCGGATGCCCTCCGCACGGGCCTGCTCGGCCGCCGCGGCCGCGGTGTGGCGCAGCTCGGCGTCGTTGGGCAGCAGGACGACCTCGCGCGCGTGCGCCCGCCGTACGGCCTCGACGAGCTCCCCGCTCGCGGGCGGCTCCCCGGGGCGCGCGAGCACAGTCGTCGCGCCCGCCTCGGCGTACAGCCCGGCCAGGCCCTCGCCGGGTACGACGGCCACCACGGCTCGCTCGGCCCGCTCCCGGGTCGGCCGCTCCCCGCGAGAGGTGTGCACGTCGTCGGCCGCGAAGTGCGTGATCCGGATCCGGTACGGCCGCCCGGCCTCGACGCCCGCCTCCACGGCGGCGCCGGCGTCGTCCACGTGCACGTGGACGTTCCACAGCCCGTCCCCGCCCACGACCACGAGCGAGTCCCCGAGCGCGTCGAGCCGTTGCCGCAGCCGCGCCACGGATGTGTCGTCGGCCTCCAGGAGGTAGATCACCTCGTACGCGGGACCGCCCTCCGTCACCCCGTCCGCACACTCCGCCGCATCGTCGGCGACCGGTCCGCCCCGAGGTGCCTGCCATGTGTCGGACCCCACGCGCGCGTGCCGCACAGAAGCCGACACCGCCACCGTGCCCGGCGCCTCCCCCGTGAACGTCTCCACCAGCGCCGCCAGCACCGCCACCAGCCCGCGTCCTCCGGCGTCGACCACCCCGGCCCGCTCGAGGACGGCCAGCTGTCC
>NZ_JBQQCE010000856.1:0-1892 GCF_052245645.1 Streptomyces sp. KR55
CTAGTGCAGCAATGCATTGATCTTGCGAGGGTCATGCGGCTTTGAGTGGGGTGCCGTCGTAGGTCCAGCGGAACGGGTGGGCCTCGTCGTCGTAGGCGAGGGTGAAGTCGCGGATCTGGTCGATGAGGTCCTGCCGCGAGATGAACTCACCGCGTCGCAGGAGGCGGCGGGCCAGGATCGAAAAGAATATCTCGACCTGGTTGAGCCACGAGGCGTGTTTGGGCGTGTGGTGAACGATGAATCTCTGGTGCGCTGCCAGCCAGGCTCGGGTCGCCTTCGAAACATGGGACGACCCGTTGTCGAGGACCAGGTGGATGGTCAGGGCCGGGTCGATGCTCTGATCCAGCAGTCGCAGGAAGCGGATGAAGGCAGCCGAGTCGTTGCGGGTGATGTCCTCGACGAGGACCTGGCCGGTGTGCACGTCCAGGGCCGCCACGATGGAGGCGGTGCCGTGCCTGCGGTACTCGAACTCGCGCCGCTCGATCCGACCAGGGCGGGCCGGCCGGGTCGGATGCCGGCGGGAGCGAGCCTGCATCGCGGTTTTCTCATCCACGCTGAGCACCACCGAGTGGGGCGGGCGGCGCAGGTAGAGCGCGCAGACCTCGGCGGCCCTGGCGTAGAAGTCCGGATCCTCCGGTCGGGTGAGCCAGCCACGCACCAGGTGCGGCTTGAGATCGAGGTCGGCCAGGATCCGCCCGACCTGGGACGCTGAGATCCCGGTGGAGGCCAGCTGATGGGCGATGGCGCGGTGAGTCCAGTGGCTGTCGGTGGCGGGCCGGGCGGAGGTGACGGTGGCGACGATGGCCAGGCGCACGTCGGGGCCGTAGCGGCGGGAGCGGCCCGGCCGGGGCCGGTCCTCCAGCGCGGCCAGGCCTTCGGTGGCGAACCGCTTGCGCCAGCGTCGCACGGTGTCCAGATGGACGCCGAGAGCGCGGGCGATGGCCGCGTTTGCGTGACCCTCCGCACAGGCCAGTGCGGCCCGGGCCCGCTGCACCCGGCGCAACGGCGCGGTCCGCGAACGCGTCAACTCCTCAAGTAATGTGCGCTGTTCACCGTCCCAGGCCACCTGGAACGGACTCGCCACCGGCATGCGCCCCACCCCCGCGGACTCCATGAATCGTGTTGATCATTGTCGTGGGCAGTGGCACACGTCCCGCCGGAAGATGGCGAGCATGGGTGGCAGGATGGCCGCCATGGCGAACAGCAGGGGTGCGAAGCCGAACTCGCGGACGGCACCGAGCAAGACCGTCCACAAGATCAAGATCACCTTGCGGGACTCCCGACCGCCGATCTGGCGCCGCTTGGAGGTGCCGTCAGGCATCACCTTGCGCGAGCTGCACGACGTCATCCAGGCCGCCTTCGGCTGGGAGGACTACCACATGTGGGCCTTCGAAAGCGGACGAGACCGATACGGCGTCGCCGACCGCGACCTGGGCATCCGCAGCGCCGCCTCCAAGCAGCTCGGCCAGGTGGCCGCCCACACCGGCGACCGGCTCCGCTACACCTACGACTTCGGCGACGACTGGGAACACGACATCCTCATCGAGGACGTCACCGAGCCCGAGTCGGACACCGCCTACCCCCGATGCCTCACCGGCCGCCGAGCTTGCCCGCCTGAGGACTGCGGCGGCATCTGGGGATACGACTACCTCATCGAGATCCTTGCCGACCCCCACCACGAAGAACACGAAGACCGCCTGGAATGGCTCGGCCTCGACTCTGCCGACCAGTTCGACCCCGCAGCCTTCGATGCAGCCGAGGTCAACTCCGCGCTCTCCGCTCATGCGATCGTGCTCGTCAAGAACTGAGACATCACTGCCCGCCGTCAGCCCCCGTCGCTTGCTGACGGCGTGGCACAGACCCCCGCAAGATCAATGCGGCGCAGCACTAGT
>NZ_JBQQCE010000857.1:0-1877 GCF_052245645.1 Streptomyces sp. KR55
CGTCCTCGGCGAACTCCCCGAGGTCCACCTCGGCGCGGTCCGCGAGCGGATGGCCGGCCGGCATCGCCACATCGGCGGGATCATCCAGGATCGGCGCCTTGACGAGACCGTCGGGCAGCGGCATCGGCTTGTTGTACCAGTCGAGGACGACCGCGAGGTCGAGGTCGCCGCGCACCACGCCCCTGATCCCGCGCTCCGGTTCCAGCTCGCACGAGCGCAGCCGCAGCGCGGGGTGCGCGGCGCGCAGCGCGGCGAGCGCCGTGGGGAACAGCCCGCGCGCGGCGGTCGGGAACGCCGACAGCCGCAGTTCGCCCGCGACCTGTCCACGCTGCGCCTCCAGGTCGGACTGGGCCAGTTCGACCTGCGACAGGATGCGCGCCGCGTGCTCGGCGAGCAGCCGTCCCGCATCCGTGAGCCGCACGCCCCGCCCGTTCTTGGCGAGCAGCCGCTGGCCCACTTCCCGCTCCAGTTTGGCCAGTTGCTGCGAGACGGCCGAGGTGGTGATGTGCAGGCCCTCGGCCGCTCCGCTCACCGATCCGTGCCGGGCGAGGGCGTCGAGGGTGCGCAGGCGGTCCAGACTCAACATGTAAGCAATGCTACGAGATACAGCGTGCGAAATCTCGATTGTGCTACGAGGTTCGCTCGCCCATCGTTGGTTCCATGACCACCGCCACCACCACCCGCACGGCCGACCACGTCGCCACCCTCCCCCGCCGCACCCTCGACTGGCGGCTCCGCTTCGCCGCCCTCTCGCTGATCTGGGGCTTCAGCTTCCTGCTCATCAAGGTGGGCACCGAGGGCTACGCCCCCTTCCAGGTCACGCTCGGCCGGCTGGTGTTCGGCACGGCGGTGCTCGCGGCGGCGATGATCGTGCAGCGGGAGCGGCTCCCGCGCGCCGCGCGCACCTGGGGGCATCTCACGGTGGCCGCCTTCCTGCTCAACGCGCTGCCCTTCTCCCTGTTCGCCTACGCCGAGCTGACGATTCCGTCCACGCTCGCCGGCATCTGCAACGCCACGTCACCGCTGTGGGGCATGGCCCTGTCCCTCGTCGCCCTCTCCGAGGACCGGCCGACCCGGATCCGGGTCGCCGGCCTGGGCCTCGGATTCCTCGGAGTGCTGACGGTGCTCGGCGCCTGGCAGGGCTTCACCGGCGTGGACGCCACCGGCACGGCGCTGGCCCTGCTGGCCTCACTGAGCTACCCGATCGGCTGGATCTACGTCCGCCGCACCCTGGCGGGGTCGCGCGACTCGCATCTGTCCCTCACCGGGGCCCAGTTGCTGCTCGCCACACTCCAACTGGCGGTCGTCACCCCGCTGTTCACCAGCCTGCCGACCCGGTTCCCCGTCGTGCCGCTGCTCGCCGTCGCCGCCCTGGGCGCGCTCGGCACCGGTCTCGCCATGCTCGTCCAGTTCAGCCTCGTCGCCGAGGTCGGCCCGACCACGGCGCAGATGGTCACCTACTTCATCCCCGTCATCGCCACGGCCGCGGGCGTCGCGATCCTCGGCGAGTCGCTGACCTGGTCGACCCCGGTCGGCGCGGCGATCGTGCTGGCGGGGGCTGCGCTGACACAGGTCCGGCGGGCCTGAACCGCTCCCCGACGGTCACTCGGCCGGCGTGCCGATCCGCAGGCGGTTGCCGTCCGGATCGCGCAGCTCGATCTCGCGCGCCCAGGGCGCGTCGCCCACCTGCACCCCGAACTCGGCGGCGACCGCGTCGACATCAGCGACCCTCAGGTACACCAGCGTGTCCGGCCGGGCGTCCCCGGTGTGCTCGGACAGGAACAGCCGCATCCGGCCGCGCGCGACCTCGACGAACGCCGGCAGCCCCGGCTCGAAGCGGTGCTCCCACTGCTTGCCGAAGCCCAGGCGCTCGTACC
>NZ_JBQQCE010000858.1:0-1859 GCF_052245645.1 Streptomyces sp. KR55
CTGAAGCAGCTGTGGTCACAGCGGTACCGGTGGTCGTACGGCACGATGCAGGCCCTCTGGAAGCACCGCAGGTCCCTCACGGACCAGGGCCCTTCCGGCCGCTTCGGCCGGGTGGGTATGCCGCTCGTCGTCATCTTCCAGATCATCACGCCCGTCTTCGCCCCGCTGATCGACGTCTTCACCGTCTACTCGATGATCTTCGTCGACTTCAGGGCGGCACTGCTCGCGTGGCTGGCGGTGCTGGGCATCCAGCTGCTCTGTGCGGCGTACGCCTTCCGCCTGGACCGCGAGAAGTACCGCTACCTGCTGATGATGCCGCTGCAACAACTCGCCTACCGCCAGATGATGTACCTCGTCCTCATCCACTCCTGCATCACCGCCCTCACCGGCGGCCGCCTGCGCTGGCAGAAACTGAAGCGGACGGGCGAGGTGGGAACGCCGGCGGGGACGGGCTGAGGTGGGCTCGCATCGCAAGATCGGGCCGACTGCTGCGGCTGCCGCTGTGGGCAGCGGTGCCAGGGACCGCTACTTCGACACCCTCCGCGCCGCCGCCCTCATCCGTGTCGTCACGTACCACGCCTTCGGCTGGCCCTGGGCGGGCATGGTCTTCCCCTCGATGGGGGTCATGTTCGCCCTGGCCGGCACCCTGATGGCGAAGTCCCTGGAACGCCCTGCCCTGACGGTCATCAGGAGCCGCGTCCGAAGGCTGCTCCCGCCCTTCTGGTTCTGGGGCTTCTTCGTGGTCGTCGCGATGCTGATCCATGGCTGGATGCCGGGCTGGCAGATCGTCTACTGGATCGTTCCGCTCGGCGACCCGCCAGGCAACGCGTGGGGCATGCAGGCGTACGAGATCCTCTGGTACCTGCGGACGTACCTCTGGTTCGTCCTCCTCTCCCCGCTTCTGCTGCGGGTCTTCCGGCTCGCGCCGGTGTCCGTGCTGCTGCTGTCCCTCGCCCCCGCCGTGGTGTTCGAGTTCGCTTGGCAGCCGCCCGACGACCGGCTGGGCAGCGCGCTCACCGACCTGGCGACGTACCTCTTCTGCTGGCTCCTCGGCTTCGCGCACCGCGACGGCGTCCTGCAGCGGATGAAACCGGCCGTGGTGGTCGTCCTGTCGCTCGCCGCACTCGGCTACGGTGGCTGGTACGCCGTCACGCACCAGGCCCACTACGGCACCTACGACCTGGACGAGATCCCGCTCGCGCAGGCCTTCTGGTCGGCGGGATTCGTGACGCTGCTGATGTGGGCGAAGTCCCGCTTCCGGATCGACTTCGCGGGGCTCGCCCTCCCCCACTCTCGGCTTCGCTCGAGCGGGGGGACCCCCATCCGACGACTCGACCGGATCGTGACGGTCTTCAACGCGCGCGCGGTGACCATCTACCTGTGGCACGAGATCGCCCTGATCCTCGCCGTCCCGCTGATCGACCAGTTCTGGAAGGTGCCCGCGTTCGAGGCGTACCTGCCGCTGGAGAGCCAGTGGTTCCTGTTCGGCGTGGGGTGGGTGCTGATCGTCGGCTTCGTGCTGCTGTGCGGGTGGGTGGAGGACGTGGCGGCGCGGCGGAAGCCGAGACTCCTCCCGCGAACGCGGGCTGCAAGAATGGGCCCGTGACCCGCGCATCCCTGAACAAGCAGCCGCACGAAGTCGCCTCGATGTTCGACGACGTCGCGGAACGGTACGACCTGACGAACGACGTGCTGTCGCTCGGCCAGGACCGGGTGTGGCGCAGGGAGGTCGCGAAGGCGGTCGACGCCCGGCCCGCGCAGAAGGTCCTGGACCTGGCCGCCGGTACGGCGACCTCCTCGCTGCCCTTCACGCGGGCGGGCGCGTATGTCGTCCCCTGCGACTTCTCCCTCGGCATGCT
>NZ_JBQQCE010000859.1:0-1854 GCF_052245645.1 Streptomyces sp. KR55
ACCGCGTTCGGGCGCCGCCGCAACGACTTCGGCACGGCGCTGCTCGCCCGCGGCGACGACCTGCTGGCCGTCCGCGCCGTGGAGGTCACCGACCGGCCCTCCACCGCCGAGCCCGGCACCGTCGTCGACGCCGGCCCCGACGCCCTCACCGTGGCCACCGGCGACCGGGACGTCCGCCTCACCGACCTCGCCGCCCTGTCCGGGGAACGGCTCGACCCCCTCGCCCTGGCCCGGGAACTCGGCGGCCGCTTCCCGCACCTGCCCGACGCGGCCGTCGCCGAACTCGCGGAGGCCGCCCGCGCCGCCCACCGCCAGGAGCGCCGCTGGCTGCGCGCCCTGCGGTCGCTGAGGCCGGTGCTCCCGCCGAGGTTCGGCCCGCTGAACCCGGTGGCCCGCCCGGCGGGCCCGGTCCCGCTGCCCGAGGCCCTGCACGAGCGGAGAACGGAGCCCGAGCGGCCGGCCCTCGCCGCCGCCCTGGCCTTCCTCGCCCGGCTCACCCGGGGCGACGAGCGGCACGTCGCCGTGTCCGCCCCGCGGGCGGCCCCCCCGGCCGCCTCCCGCGTCCTGGCGCCCGACGTGCCCCTGCACGCCCCGGAAGGGCTGCTCGACCTGACCCTGTCCGGCCTCACCGAGCTGATCGGCACCGCACTCGACGGACTCCGGGACCGCACGCCGTACCGGCGTGATGTGCCCCTGCGCCACCCGGACCTGACCGGCGCCGCCCGCACCGGGCTGCCCGTCGCCGTCGTACTGCCCGGCGGCGCGGCCGAACCGGGTGACCGGCCGCTGACCGTCCGCATCGACGCCGACGGAACCGTCGGCTTCCACGCGGGCGCCGGACTGACCGCGGACCACGAGCGCTGGCTCGCCGGGCACTTCGCCGCCTTCCTCGACGCCCTCGCCGCCGACCCCCACCGCCCGCTCGGCACCGCCGACCTGCTCGCACCCGAGGAGCGGGAGCTGCTGCTCGGCCGGTGGAACGACACCGACGAGGAGTATCCGCGCGAGGAGACCGTGACCCGGCTGGTCACCGACATCGCCTGCGCCGCACCGGACGCCACCGCCGTCCGCTTCCAGGACCGCGCCCTCAGCTACGGCGAACTCGACGAGGCCGCCGACCGGCTGGCCCGGCACCTCGCCGGCCTCGGCGCGGGCCCCGGCACGCTCGTCGGCGTCTACCTGGAGCGCTCGCCCGAACTGCTGGTCAGCCTGCTCGCCGTCCTGCGCACCGGCGCCGCCTACGTGCCGATCGACCCGATCTACCCGCCCGCCCGGATCGGCCACATGCTCCAGGACTCCGGCGCCCGACTGGTCGTGACCGACGAGACGCTGGGCGGCACCCTGGCGGAGTTCCCGGTCACCCCTGTACCGGTTTCCACCGCGCTCACCGCCGGGCCACCGGCGGCCCCCCTCGACCGCTCCGACCCGGACACTCCCGCCTACGTGATCTACACCTCCGGCTCCACCGGCCTGCCCAAGGGCGTCCAGGTCGGCCACCGGGCGCTGGTCAACTTCCTGTGGACGATGGCCCGCAGGCCCGGTTTCGGCTCCCGGGACTCGCTGCTCGCGCTGACCACCGTGTGCTTCGACATCGCGGGCCTGGAGCTGTACCTGCCGCTGGTGCGGGGCGGCACCGTGGAGGTCCTCTCCGCCGCCGAGGCCGCCGACGGCGTCGCCCTGTGCGAGCGCGTGGAACGCTCCGCGCCCACCGTCCTGCAGGCCACCCCGACGACCTGGCAGATGCTGCTCGCCGCCGGCTGGAGCGGCGATCCGGCGCTGCGGGCGCTGTGCGGCGGCGAACCGCTGCCCCCCGAGCTGGCCGGGCAACTCGCGCCCCGCGTCGGCGCGTTGTAC
>NZ_JBQQCE010000086.1:0-26255 GCF_052245645.1 Streptomyces sp. KR55
ACATGACGCCGAGCCTAGGCCCAGCACCCTCTAGGCTCGGCGTCATGTTCTGGCCGATGTTCGCGGTGGGTGTGGGTTTTCTGGGTATTGCCGTTCTCGGTGTGCTCGCTGTCCGGGTGTTCGTGGAGGCGGAGCGCCTCGGCAGGCAGGTGTCGGACTCCGCGCGCCGTATCAACCGGGCCGCGGAGGACCTGGAGCGCGCCGCCGTCAGCACGACCCGGTCGGTGGATGCGCTGTGAGGCGGGTTGTGCGGCCCTGTGAGTCCTGTGCCTGATGCGCTTTGGGCGGCTTCGCCCTGTCAACTTCCCCCACCCGGCAGGTACTCTGCTGGTCACGGTTCGGAAAACGAGGCCCGGGCCGTGGACCGGGAGTACGCACAGGGATTGCCTCGCGTTCACCCCTGAGCGTTACGATCGCTGCCAGCACGATCGTTCGGACACTTGTCCGACCGGTCGGACAGCTCCCCACCCATCCGCCTCGGTGAGAAGGTAAAGACTTATGTTCGGAAGGCTCGGAGCCCCCGAGATCATTCTCATCCTCGTCGTCATCATCCTGCTGTTCGGCGCGAAGAAGCTTCCGGACATGGCCCGCTCGCTCGGCAAGTCCGCGCGCATCCTGAAGAGCGAGGCGAAGGCGATGAAGGACGACGGCAAGTCCTCCGCCCCGGCCGACCCGCCTCACACCGACGAGCAGCAGCCTCCGGCGCAGCGCATCATCCAGGCCGCACCCGGTGACGTGTCCAGCTCCCGCCCGGTCACCGAGCCGACGGACACGACCAAGCGCTGACGCAGGGCCGGTGACCTCCGGCCCGCCGCACGAGATGGGAACGTGGGTTGCTGAAGTCTGCCCGCAAGCAGGAGAAGGATCCCGAGGGGCGGATGCCCCTCGCGGAGCACCTTCGTGAGCTCCGCAACCGGCTCGCGAAGGCCTTGCTGGCGATCGTCCTCGTCACGATCGTCGCTGCCTTCTTCTACAACGACATCATCAACTTCTTCACCGAGCCGATCCTCGACTCGGTCGGTTGCTCGCAGTCGTTCGAGGAACTGGCGCGGGCGTCCGCCGAGAATGCCGAGAATCAGCCGCCGTGCGCGCAGATCACGATCAACGGTCTGCTCGCGCCGTTCACGCTGGCGCTGAAGGTGTCCCTGATGGCCGGCGTCGTGCTCGCCTCGCCGGTCTGGCTGTACCAGCTGTGGGCCTTCGTCGCACCCGGTCTGCACAGGCACGAGAAGAAGTACGCCTACGCGTTCGTCGGCACCGGCTTCCCGCTCTTCCTCGGCGGCGCCTTTTTCGCGTACAAGGTGCTGCCCACCACCGCGAACGTGCTGATCGAGTTCACCCCGTTCGGCGTCGACAACCTGCTGCCGCTCGACGACCTGCTCGACCTCGTCACGCGTATGGTCATCGTCTTCGGTCTCTCCTTCGAGCTGCCGCTGCTGCTGGTCATGCTCAACTTCACCGGCGCGATCACCGGCAAGCGCATGCTCGGCTGGTGGCGCGCGATGATCATGGGCATCACGGTGTTCGCGGCGATCGCCACGCCCAGCACCGACCCGCTGACCATGCTGGCGCTCGCCGGACCCATCTGGATCCTGTACTTCGGCGCCGTGTTCATCTCCCTCGTCAACGACCGGCGCAGGCGCCGCCGCGAGGCCATGGGTCCCGCCGACGACGAGGCGTCCGATCTGGACCTCACGCCCGAGGACATCGGCGAGGTCGAGACCGTCAGCGCGAGCCGCGCCCTGCCCGAGCAGGCGAGCAAGGACCGGGTCAACGGATATGACGACGTCACCTGAAGCAACGGTTATGACGACGTGACCTGAAGATCGGCGAGCACCTCGTAGGGTCACTCCGTGACCAGCGAGATCACCCTCTTCGTCAACCCCACCGCGGGCCGCGGCCGGGGCGCCCGTGCGGCGCAGCCGGCCGCTTCCGCCCTGCGGGCGGCCGGATTCTCGGTGCGTACGGTCATCGGGCAGAACGCCGTCGACGCCCTCGCACGCGCGCGTGCCGCCGTCGCGGACGGCACCGGCGCCCTCGTCGCCGTCGGCGGCGACGGCATGGCGAACCTCGCCCTGCAGGCCGTCGCCGGCACCCGCACCCCGCTCGGCCTGGTCGCCGTCGGCACCGGCAACGACTTCGCCCGCACCCTCGGCCTGCCCGTGCGCGACCCGGCCGCCGCGGCCCGGGTGATCGCCGAGGGACTCAAGGGCGCCCGCGTGCGGGACATCGACCTCGGCCGGGCCGGCGACCACTGGTTCGGCACGGTCCTCGCCTCCGGCTTCGACTCCCGCGTCAACGACCGCGGCAACCGGATGCGGTGGCCCGTCGGCCGTTTCAAGTACGACCTCGCGATCCTCGCCGAACTGGCCGCCTTCCGGCCGTTGCCGTACCGGATCACCCTCGACGACGAAGCGGTCCGGGAGATCGAGGCGACCCTCGTGGCGGTCGGCAACGGATCGTCGTACGGCGGCGGCCTGCGGATCTGCCCCGGCGCCGACGTCACCGACGGGCTGTTCGACGTCACGGTGGTCGGGGACTGCAGCCGTACGACCCTGCTGCGGGTGTTCCCGTCGGTGTACCGGGGCGGGCACGTCGGCCACCCCAAGGTCACCGTGCACCGGGCGGCGCGGGTCGAGCTCGCCGCCGAGGGGATCACGGGATACGCGGACGGCGAGCCGCTGGGACCGCTGCCGCTGACCGTGCAGTGCACACCCGGGGCCGTCCGGGTCGTGGGCCCCTGAGCTGCGGGTATCGCCGGAGTCACAGAACCGGATCCGGATAATGATCGTCCCGTTGTCAGTGGCGCCCGGTACGCTCGAAAGCACGATGACAGAGGACCTCTCACCGGCCGAGCGGTACACGGCGGCGCGTCAGCGTGCCGCCGAGCAGGCCACCGCGCTCGCGTCCTTCCGCGAGATGTACGACTTCGGCCTCGACCCCTTCCAGATCGAGGCCTGCCAGGCACTCGAGGCGGGGAAGGGCGTGCTCGTGGCCGCGCCCACCGGCTCGGGCAAGACGATCGTCGGCGAGTTCGCCGTCCACCTCGCCCTGATGCAGGGCCGGAAGTGCTTCTACACGACACCCATCAAGGCGCTGTCGAACCAGAAGTACTCCGACCTGTGCCGCCGCTACGGGGACGGCATGGTCGGCCTCCTCACAGGCGACAACAGCATCAACCCCGACGCCCCGGTGGTCGTGATGACCACCGAGGTGCTGCGGAACATGCTGTACGCCGGCTCGCAGACCCTCCTCGGCCTCGGCTACGTGGTCATGGACGAGGTGCACTACCTCTCCGACCGCTTCCGGGGCGCCGTATGGGAAGAAGTGATCATTCACCTTCCCGAGTCGGTGACGTTGGTGTCACTGTCCGCGACCGTGTCGAACGCCGAGGAGTTCGGCGACTGGCTCGACACCGTCCGCGGCGACACCGAGGTGATCGTCGCCGAGCACCGTCCCGTGCCGCTGTTCCAGCATGTGCTCGCCGGGCGGCGGATGTACGACCTGTTCGAGGAGGGCGAGGGCCAGAAGAAGGCCGTCAACCCCGACCTGACGCGGATGGCCCGCATGGAGGCGAGCCGGCCGTCGTACCAGGACCGCAGACGGGGCCGCGCGATGCGCGACGCCGACCGTGAGCGGGAGCGGCGGCAGCGGTCGCGGGTGTGGACACCGAGCCGGCCCGAGGTGATCGAGCGGCTGGACGCCGAGGGGCTGCTGCCCGCGATCACGTTCATCTTCAGCCGGGCCGCCTGCGAGGCCGCCGTCCAGCAGTGCCTGTACGCGGGACTGCGGCTGAACGACGAAGAGGCGCGGGAACGGGTGCGGGCGCTGGTGGAGGAGCGCACGGCGTCCATCCCCGCCGAGGACCTGCACGTGCTCGGGTACTACGAGTGGCTCGAGGGCCTGGAGCGCGGAATAGCCGCCCACCACGCGGGCATGCTGCCGACCTTCAAGGAGGTCGTCGAGGAGCTGTTCGTACGGGGCCTGGTGAAGGCGGTCTTCGCGACCGAGACCCTCGCGCTCGGCATCAACATGCCCGCGCGTTCGGTGGTGCTGGAGAAGCTCGTCAAGTGGAACGGCGAGCAGCACGCCGACATCACCCCCGGTGAGTACACGCAGCTGACGGGACGTGCGGGGCGGCGCGGCATCGACGTCGAGGGCCATGCCGTGGTGCTGTGGCAGCGCGGGATGAGCCCCGAACACCTGGCGGGACTGGCCGGGACGCGTACATATCCGCTGCGGTCCAGCTTCAAGCCGTCGTACAACATGGCGGTCAACCTCGTCGAGCAGTTCGGGCGGCATCGCTCGCGTGAGCTGCTGGAGACCTCCTTCGCGCAGTTCCAGGCCGACAAGTCGGTCGTCGGGATCTCGCGGCAGGTGCAGCGCAACGAGGAAGGGCTTCAGGGCTACAAGCAGTCCATGACCTGCCACCTCGGCGACTTCGAGGAATACGCGCGACTGCGGCGGGAACTGAAGGACCGCGAGACCGAGTTGGCCCGGCAGGGCGCGGTACAGCGGCGGGCCGAGGCCGCCGTCGCGCTGGAGAAGCTGAAGCCGGGTGACGTCATCCATGTGCCGACCGGCAAGTACGCGGGGCTGGCGCTGGTGCTGGATCCGGGGCTGTCGGCCGGGCGGTCCAACGGGCATCGCGGCCTCGAGTACCACGACGGGCCCCGCCCGCTCGTGCTGACCGCCGAGCGGCAGGTCAAGCGGCTTGCGTCGATCGACTTCCCGGTGCCGGTGGAGGCGCTCGAGCGGATGCGGATCCCGAAGTCGTTCAACCCGCGTTCCCCGCAGTCCCGTCGGGACCTCGCGTCCGCGCTGCGCACCAAGGCCGGGCACATCCCGCCGGAGCGGCACCGCAAGAAGCGGTCCCAGGCCGCGGACGACCGGGAGATCGCCCGGCTGCGGACAGCGATCCGGGCGCACCCCTGCCATGGGTGCAACGACCGCGAGGACCACGCCCGGTGGGCCGAGCGGTACCACCGGCTGCTGCGGGACACCTCGCAGCTGGAGCGGCGGATCGAGGGACGGACGAACACGATCGCGCGGACCTTCGACCGGATCGTGGCGCTGCTGACCGAGCTCGACTATCTGCGCCACGACGAGGTCACCGAGCACGGCAAGCGGCTGGCCCGGCTCTATGGCGAGCTGGATCTGCTGGCGAGCGAGTGCCTGCGGGCCGGCGTCTGGGAGGGGCTTGCGCCCGCCGAACTGGCCGCGTGCGTCTCGGCGTTGGTGTACGAGGCGCGGGTCGGTGACGACGCGATGGCACCCAAGCTGCCGTCGGGCAAGGCCAAGGCCGCGCTGGGTGAGATGGTGCGGATCTGGGGGCGGCTGGATGCGCTCGAGGAGGAGTTCCGGATCAACCAGACCGAGGGGGTCGGGCAGCGTGAGCCGGACCTCGGGTTCGCCTGGGCCGCGTACATGTGGGCGTCCGGGAAGAGCCTCGACGAGGTGCTGCGGGAGGCGGAGATGCCGGCGGGGGACTTCGTGCGGTGGTGCAAGCAGGTGATCGATGTGCTGGGACAGATTCAGGTGGCCGCGCCTGCGGCGGGCTCGACGGTGCAGAAGGCTGCGCGTAAGGCCGTGGATGGGTTGCTGCGGGGGGTTGTGGCCTACTCGTCGGTGGGGTGACGGTTGCTTGGCGGGTGCGGGTTGGTTGGCGGGTGCGGGTTGGTTGTGGCTTGTCGCGCCCACGCGGCGGAGCCGCATATCGATACAGCCCCGCGCCCCTTTAGGGGCGTTGTTCTTCCCGGCGGTTCAGGTATGAGCGCCAACTGCCGTATGACGTGATGTCCTCAGCGTCCGTGAGCGCATCTGGCTCGCACAGGAAGCCGGGGGCTCGGGTGCCGTCTGCCAGTTCGACGCTGCCCAGGGTCATCGGGCGGGGGAGTGTGGCCAGGAGGCGGCCGAGGCCCTCTGCGGGGAGGCGCCAGATCTCCGTCTCGATCGCCGCTCCGCCCTTCCCCACGTACACCAGGCCCGGCTTGGGCGGAGTCGTCGACAGGGCGTGGAGGCGGTACGCCGGGGCCGTGGTCGTCGTGTGGTCCAGGCGGGCGCCAAGAGACAACAGCTGGGGGTTCAACGGCTGGCCGGTCAGGTGCGCTCCCACCACCGCCAGCCGGGTCTCCGGCTGGAGCAGCCCCGCGATTCTCGCCAGCCGTTCGTCCGTGAACGCCCGGCCGATCAGCATCACGCCGAAGGGCAGGCCGTTCACCTCGCCCGCCGGGGCGGCCACCGCGGCCAGGTCGAAGAGGTTGGTGGAGTTGGTGAAGCGGCCCAGGCGGGCGTTGGCGGCCAGGGGGTTCGCGGCCACCTCGGCGAGGGTGGGGTGGCCCGGCGTGGTGGGCAGGAGCAGGGCGTCCGCGTCGGCCAGTTCGGCCAGGGCTCGGGCGTGGAGGGTCGCCAGGCGGGCCTGGTCGGCGAAGAGCCGGTGGGCCGGGATGTCGCGGGCCCGGGTGATGATGCCGGCGACGGTGAGGTCCAGGCCCTCGCCGCCTTCCGACATCAACTTGTCGACAAAGGTGCCCACCGCGGTGTACCGCTCGGCCACGAACGCGCCCTCGTAGAGCATGGCAGCGGCCTCGGTGAAAGGCGTGAGGTCGATCGTGCGGAGCTGCGCTCCCGCCGCGGTGAGCTGCTCGGCCGCCGCCTCGTAGGCCTGCGCCCAGCCTTCGTCCAGGTCGCCCAGGTCGGAGGGGATCGCCACCCGCCAGGGACCGGGGGTGCGCTGGGGGAGATGCGGGAGCTCGCGGGCCGGTGGGGACGTCATGAAGGTCAGCGCCTGCTCGGCCTCCGGGAGGGTGCGGGCGAAGACCGTGACGCAGTCCAGTGAGGCGCAGGCCGGGACGACGCCGGTCGTCGGGACCAGGCCGCGGGTCGGTTTCAGGCCGACGATGCCGTTGAAGGCGGCCGGGACCCGGCCGGAGCCCGCCGTGTCGGTGCCGAGGGCCAGGTCGACGAGGCCGAGGGCCACCGCGACGGCCGAGCCGGAGCTGGAGCCGCCGCTGATCCTGGCCGGGTCGTGGGCGCCTCGTACCGCGCCGTAGGGGGAGCGCGTGCCGACCAGGCCCGTCGCGAACTGGTCCAGGTTCGTGGTGCCGAGGACGAGCGCGCCGGCCGCGCGCAGCCGGGCGACGACCGCCGCGTCCTGCACGGGGTGGTAGGCGTACGCCGGGCAGCCCGCCGTGGTGGGCAGGCCGGCGACGTCGATGTTGCCCTTGACGGCGAGGAGCCGTCCGGCGAGGGGAAGCCGTTCGCCGGCGGAGATGCGTGCGTCCAGGGCCTCCGCCTCCGCCTCGGCCTCCGCCCGAGGGCGCAGGTCGATCCAGATCTCGGAGCGGTCGACGGCCTCGATGCGTGCGTAGGCGGAACGGACGCGGGACACGGTGGTGGACATCTTGCTCCTCGGGGTGTTCAGCTCGCGGCCGGAGCCAGGACGACCAGTGCCGTGCCCGCCTCCACCTGGTCGCCGGGGCGGGCCAGGATCTCCGTGACCACGCCGTCCATCGGGGCCGGCACACGGGACTCCATCTTCATGGCCTCCAGGGCGAGCAGCGGCTGGCCGGCCGTCACCGCGTCGCCCGGCCGCACGTGCAACTGCCAGACCGAGGCGGCGAATTCGGCCTCGATCAGGCGCCCGCCCGGCGGGACGGTCACCTCGGCCGGTGGAGCCGCCGGGGCGGACGCGGCCTGAGCGCGGGTGAACTCGCCCGCCGCCTCCCACGCCTCCCGCTCCGCCGCGAAGGCGGCCTGCTGCCGGGACCGGAACGCGGCGATGGACTCGGCGTTCTCGGTCAGGAAGGCCTGGTACTCGGCGAGCGAGAACGTGCCCTCCTCGATACGGGGCACGAAGCGGCCGGACGTGATGTCCGCGCGCAGCTCGAGGAGTTCGTCCGCGTCCACCGGGTACCACCTGATGCGGTCGAAGAAGCGCAGCAGCCACGGCGAGCCCGGCTCGAACGCGCCGCGCTGCTGCCAGGGCGACCACACCTGGGTCGTACGGCCCACGAACTGGTAGCCGCCGGGGCCCTCCATGCCGTAGATGCAGAGGTAGGCGCCGCCGATGCCGACCGAGTTCTCGGCGGTCCAGGTGCGGGCCGGGTTGTACTTCGTCGTCACCAGGCGGTGGCGTGGGTCCAGGGGCGTCGCCACGGGGGCGCCCAGGTACACGTCGCCGAGGCCCATCACCAGGTACTCCGCGTCGAACACCGTGCGGTACACGTCGTCCACCGACTCCAGGCCGTTGACGCGGCGGATGAACTCGATGTTCCACGGGCACCAGGGCGCGTCGTCGCGGACGCCGGCCATGTAGCGGGCGATCGCCTCGCGGGTGGCCGGGTCGTCCCAGGACAGGGGGAGGTGGACGGTGCGGGAGGGGACGACGAGCTCGTCGGTGGGCGGGAGGGCCGCCACCAGCTGCCGTACGGCGGCGAGGAGTTCGGGCTGCGGCAGGCGGCTCGGGTCGGCCTGGATCTGGAGGGAGCGGATGCCCGGGGTGAGGTCCGTGATCCCGGCCGGGTCCGCCTCGGCCACCGCGTCCATCAGCGCGTGGACGCGCATCCGCAGGGCCAGGTCCAGCTGCATGGGGCCGAACTCGACCAACAGGTTGTCGTCGCCGCTGCGCCGGTACGTCACGTCGCCGTCCCGGGCCAGGATGCCGCCGTCCACGATCTCGGGGCGGGGCGATCCGCCGACGGTCACGGGCGTGAAGCGGACGGTGCCGCCGGGGCGCAGCTGGCCCAGCTTCCAGCGCTCGGTGCTGTGGACCGTCGCCGGGCACACGAACCCGCCGAGGGACGGGCCGTCGGGGCCGAGCAGCACCGGCATGTCGCCGGTGTAGTCGACAGCGCCGACGGAGTACGGGGTGTCGTGGATGTTGGAGGGATGCAGGCCCGCCTCGCCGCCGTCGGTGCGCGCCCAGCGCGGCTTGGGGCCGACGAGGCGTACGCCGGTGCGGGCGGAGTTGAAGTGGACCTTCCAGTCGGCGGCGTAGAAGTCGTGGATGTCGTCCTCGGTGAAGAACTCCGGTGCGGCATGCGGGCCCTCGACGGCACCGATGTGCCACTCGGCATCGAACGCCGGGCGGTCCGGGGGCGGTACGGGTGTGCCCTCGGCCGTCCTTCCGCCGTGCAGTACGTCTCCGGTGCGCAGCGCCCGGCCGCCGTGCCCGCCGAACCGGCCCGGGGTGAAGGTGCTCGCGCTGTCCAGGAACGGCGGGACGTCCAGGCCGCCGGCGACGAGGACGTAGGTCCGCAGGCCGTGCTCGACCGGTGCTCCGATCTCCAGTACGGCCCCGGCGGGCACCGTCACCGGCTCCCACTGCGGGATCGGGGTGCCGTCGACGGTGACCGGGGCCGGGGCGCCGGTGACGCAGACGGTCGTGGGATGCGTGAAGCGCAGGGACGGGCCCTGGAGGGTGCATTCGAGGCCGGGGGCGCCCTCCGGGTTGCCCAGCGCCCGGTTGCCGAGCCGGAAGGAGCGGTCGTCCATCGGGCCGCTCGGCGGCACGCCGACTTGCCAGTAGCCGGTGCGGCCCGGCCAGTCCTGGACGGTGGTGAGGGTACCGCCGGAGACGATCTCGATGCGGGGGGTCGGATCGGTGACGGACGCGAGGGTCGCCGTGGAGTGCGCGGCGCGTCGGAAGTCCGGGTCGGTGAGAGCCGCGCGGACCAGGCCGAGGTTGGTCTCGATGCCGTCCAGCCGGGTGCCGGCCAGCGCCTCGTCGAGGCGCCGCAGGGCGTGCGTGCGGTCCGGGCCGTACGCGATCACCTTCGCCAGCATCGGGTCGTACGACGTCGTCACCTCGGTGCCCGTCTCCACCCAGCCGTCCACGCGCACGCCCCGCGGGAACGCGACCCGCGTCAGCAGTCCCGCGCTCGGACGGTGGTCCCGGGAGGGGTCCTCGGCGTACAGGCGGGCCTCGACGGCGTGACCGCGCGGCGGGCCCGGGTCGTGGACGACATCGCGCTCGCCGCGTGCCAGGCGCAGCATCCAGGCGACCAGGTCGACGCCGTAGATCTCCTCGGTGACCGGGTGCTCCACCTGGAGGCGGGTGTTGACCTCCAGGAAGTACGCCTCCTCGCGGTCCGCGTCGTACACGAACTCGACCGTGCCGGCGGAGCGGTAGCCGACAGAGACACACAAGTCCCGGGCAGAGGAGGCGAGTTGCGTACGTACGTGCTCCGGAAGGCCGGGCGCCGGGGCCTCCTCGACCACCTTCTGGTTGCGGCGCTGGAGGGAACAGTCGCGGTCGCCGAAGGTGACGACCCGGCCCTCGCCGTCGCCGAAGACCTGCACCTCGACATGGCGGGCGCGTTCGACGAGCTGTTCCAGGAACACGCCGGCCGAGGAGAAGGAGGCGGCGGCGACGCGCTGCACCCGCTCCCAGGCCTCGGTCAGTTCGTCGGCTGATCGACAGGCCGACATACCGATACCGCCGCCACCGCCGGTGGCCTTGAGCATGACGGGATATCCGATGCGCGATGCCTCGTACAGCGCCTCGTCGAGCGAGGTCAGCAGTCCCGTCCCCGGCGTCAGCGGCACCCCCGCAGCCTCGGCCGCCGCCCGCGCCGTGTGCTTGGCGCCGAACAGCTCCAGCTGCCGCGGCGTCGGGCCGACGAACACGATCCCGGCGTCCTCGCAGCGGCGCGCGAAGGCCGCGTCCTCGGACAGGAAGCCGTAGCCGGGGTGGATCGCGCCCGCGCCGGTGTCCTTGGCCGCCTTCAGCACCAGGTCGGCGTCCAGGTACGACTCCTTCGCAGGCGCCGGGCCCAGACGCACCGCCTCGTCGGCGAGCCGGACGTGCGGGGCGCGGCGGTCGGGGTCGGAGTACACCGCGACCGTGCGCAGGCCGAGTTCGCGGGCGGTGCGGATGACGCGGACCGCGATCTCGCCCCGGTTGGCGACCAGGAGGGTGTCGAAGGTCATGCCGGGGCCCCGATCGTCATCTTCACCGGGGTCGGGTCGAAGCCGTTGCAGGGGTTGTTGATCTGGGGGCAGTTGGAGACGAGGACCAGCACGTCCTGCTCGGCGCGCAGGGTGAGCGACAGGCCCGGCGCGGACAGGCCGTCGACGATGCCGAGCGTGCCGTCCTTCTCCACCGGCACGTTCATGTACCAGTTGATGTTCGACACGAGGTCGCGCTTGCCGAGGCCGTGCCGGGCGCCCTCGGCGAGGAAGTTGTCCACACAGGCGTGCTGCGCCCAGGTGTGGTGGCCGTACCGGAGGGTGTTCGACTCCTTGGAGCAGGCGCCGCCGACCGTGTCGTGCCGGCCGACGTCGTCGGCGACGACGGTCATCAGGGGCGTGTGCTCGTTGGACAGGAGCACGCTGCCCGTGGTGAGGAAGATCGAGCCCTGTGCGTGGATCGTGTCGGGCGCGCTGTAGCGCACGGACGTGTCGTGGGCGTCGTAGACGAGGAAGTCGACGGCCTGGTTGCCGCGCAGGTCGGTGACGGTGAGCGTCTCCCCGGCGCGGACCACGGAGGACCAGGCGGCGCGGGCCGGAACGATCTCGGTCTTCACGCTCTTCATACGAGCCCCCTGGCGGCGAGGAATTCGGCGGTGTTCAGGAAGGCGCGGCGGCCCTCCGGGGTGGCGTCCCACAGGGCGTCGCCGGGCCCGGTCGGCGCGGCGCGCCAGGCGAGCACCTCCACCGGGGTGCTGACGTACTCCGGGCGGGGATCCGCCGGGTGCGGGACGTTGGCGATCAGGACGGTGACGTCCTGCTCGGCGCGGAGCGTGACGCTGCCCCCGGGGCCGGCCGAGCCCGTGAAGTCGAGGGTGCCGTCGTCGCGGACCTCCACGCCCTGGAAGAACGACAGGGACGGCGGCAGATCGCGGGGCCCGAGGCCGTTCTTGGCGGCGGCCAGCTTGAACAGCTCACGGCCGGCGGGGGAGGACGACTGCGGAGCGCCGTCGCCGTACCTCTCGGTGTTGCGTACGAGCGTGGAGGTGCCGCACAGCGCGTCGTGCCGGCCGGAGGTGTCGGCGATCACCGAGGCGAGGACGCGGCCCTGGTCGGACAGCAGCAGCCGGCCCTCGCCGAGGTAGGCGTTCCACTGGACCTTGACCGTGTCGGCGACGTTCAGCCGCTCCCAGGGGCGGTCGGCGACGAACAGCAGGACGTGCGCGCAGGCGTCGCCGCGCAGGTCGGTCAGGCGCAGCTCGGTGCCGCGGGCCAGCACCCGGTGCGTGTAGTTGCTGCCCGCCACCGTCTCGGCCCACACCAGATGGCCCGCCGCGCAGGGCGGCGTGGGCCAGTCCGCGGCCGGGACGACGGGCATGGCCTCGGTGCGGGTGCCTTCCTGGGCGCGCGCGTGGGCGCGGGCTCCGTATGTGGTCGCTGTCGCCATGGCGGTCCTCCGGCTCGTCTGTCGACGGATCGTTCCTGCGTTTCTGTCGCTCGACAGAAATTAGGGACGGGGCGGGTCGCCGGGATTGCCCGGGCGTTGCCGCTCGGTTACCGAGCCCTCACGGAGATCGCCGTGCGGGGGCGTGTGCGAGGATCGAACGCATGGGGACGACGGGTGCACAGCCGGGCCGCCGGGTCGGCCGGCCGCGGGCCGCGCAGCGGCCGGACAGCGGGCTGGCGCCGCGCGAGGAACTCCTGTCCGCCGCCGCGGAGTTGTTCACCACCCATGGCTACGCCGCCACCTCCACCCGGGCCGTCGCCGAGTGCGCGGGCATGCGGCAGGCGTCCATGTACCACTACGTCTCCGGCAAGGAGGAGCTGCTCGCCGAGCTGCTGGAGTCCACGGTCACGCCCTCCCTGGCGTACGCCCGGGAACTGCTCGCGGACGACACGGTGGCCGCCGAGCGGAGGCTGTGGGAGCTGTGCCGTGCCGACGTCGAGCTGCTGTGCGCCGGACCGCACAACCTCGGCGTGCTCTACCTGCTGCCCGAGGTGCGCACCGAGCGGTTCGCCGGCTTCCATGCCGTGCGCGCCGAACTCAAGGACGCCTACCGGCAGTTGCTCGCCGCGACCGGCGTCGGCGCGGCGCTCGCCAAGGGTGAGCTGGAGCTGCGGACGGACCTCGTGTTCGGACTGATCGAGGGCGTCATCCTCGTTCACCGATCCGATCCCGAGCGGCCGGTGTCGGCGTTCGCCGAGGCCGCGGCCGACGCCGCGCTGCGCATCGCCGGAGTCTGACCGGCCGTTCGTTCACCCGTGACAGTGAGGTGTTTTCGTACGCCTGTACGCCGTCACGCACCGTGTGCGAACGCAATCCGAGCGTGTAAACGGCCGAGGGTACTCCTGTCGTACGCCCCGTTTCAGGCGCTTGCTGAATATGACACGGCGATGATCCGGTCGGACTAAGCTCGCCCGCAGCGCACCGAGTTGCGGTGTATTCGTGCGCTTGTTCCCAAACATCCTGATGATCCCGACATCTCTCATGACATACCCCCCTGCAAGCTCGCCCCACACCCAGCCGATTCGTTTCAGAGGGCCCACATGGTGAGTGTTCAATCCCCACCCGTACGCCGTGAACTTCCCTATGCGCGCGTGCTGTTGCTGCCGGCCATACTGATGGCCGCGGCGACCGGGGCGTCCGTCGCCCTGGTGGCGCAGTCCGCCCGGATCGCGGTCGGCTGGTGCGGCGGCATCGCCACGCTCCTGGTGATCGTGACCGCGGCCGAGGCGGTGCGCCGCAGCCGCGCGCTGCGGGACCTGCGCGCCGAACACGCCCGGCACACGGCGTATCTGGAGCGGCGCATCGCCGCCCACGACGAGCACATCGCCCGGCTCGCCGACGAGCATCTGCCGGCCGCGCTGCGCCGGCTGCGCTCCGGCAACTCGCCCCACGAGGTGCTGCGCCAGCTCGGCCAGGAGAACCCCGACTTCCGGGCCCTCTCCGAGGCCGAGCTCCAGGTGATCACGACCGTGCTGCGGATCGTGGACCACGAGGAAGCCCTGCGCGACTCCGCCCAGCGCGCCTTCGTCACCGTCGCCCGACGTGTCCAGGCCATCGTCCACCAGCAGGCCAAGGAACTGAGGGAGATGGAGGAGGATCACGGCCGCAACCCCGAGGTCTTCGACGACCTGCTGCGCATCGACCACGGCAACGCGCTGATCGGCCGCCTCGCCGACTCCGTCTCGGTCCTCGGCGGCGGCCGCCCCGGACGCCAGTGGCCCCGGCCCGTCGCCCTCTACAGCGTGCTGCGCGGCGCCATGTCCCGGATCCTGGAGTACCGCCGGATCAACCTGGCCTCGATCGCCAAGGTCAACATCAAGGGCATCGCCGTCGAGCCGGTCATCCACGCCGCCGCCGAACTCCTGGACAACGCCACCCGCTACTCGCCGCCCAACACCAAGGTCCACGTCACCGCCACCGAGGTGCAGACCGGTGTCTGCATCGAGATCGAGGACGCCGGCGTCAGCCTCAGCGAGGAGGCCCGCAAGCGGGCCGAGGGCATGCTGGAGCGCGCCAAGGCCGGCGGCGACCTGCAGGAGCTCGGCGACAGCGACACCCCGCGGCTGGGCCTCGCCGTCGTCGGCCGGCTCTGCTCGGCGCACAACATGCAGGTCTCCCTGCGCGCCTCCGCGTACGGCGGGGTCCGCGCCATCCTCGTCGTACCCAGCGAGATGATGACCGACGAGCCCGGAGTCGGCCTCGCCCACGGCATCGGCGCCACCGCGTTGCCCCAGACCACGCCAGGCACGGTGGAAGGCCCCAAGCGCACGCCCAAGAAGCGCCGCCCCACCAGCCCGCGCATCCCCGCCACGGTCTCCATGGAGGACGAGGTCCCCGAGGTCACCGAGTGGACCGCCCAGGGCCTGCCGCAGCGGCGCAGCCGGATGAAGATCCCGCTGGACCAGCGGCTCGCCGAGCAGGCGGCCCTCGAGAAGGCCGCACGCGAGGGCGACGAGGAAGCCCTGCGCTGGATGCAGCCCCGGCCCGAACCGGCGCCTGATCCGGAGCGGAAGAAGCACAAGGAGCGCGAACCCGGGCTGGCCTTCGAGGCCTTCTGGGAGGGCCTGAAGAAGGACCTGCCCCCGGGCGTCCACCCCACCGCGTTCACCCGCGACCCTGCCGCATTCACCCATCTGATCAAGGACCCGGCCCGTACCGAGGCCGATGACGAGGGGGACCCCAAGTGATCCAGCAGCGAGGGAACTTCGACTGGATGCTCAAGGAGCTGGACGACGGCGTCCCGGGCATCGAGATGATCGTGGTGCTCTCCGCCGACGGTCTGCGCATCGCCCGGCACGGCGGCGACCCCGACGCCGCCGACCGGGTCGCCGCGGCCTGTGCCGGGCTGCAGAGCCTGACGAGCGCCGTCGCCCAGGAGATCCCGGACAGCGAGGGCGAGATGAAGCTGGTCGTCGTCGAGATCGACGGCGGCTACTTCTACCTGATGGCCGCCGGCGCCAACGCCTACCTCGCGGTCCTCGCCGACGTGCGGTGCGAACCCACCTACATGAGCGCGCACATGCGCGACCTCGTCGTGCGGATCGGCGCCCATCTGACCAGTCCGCCCCGACGCAGCGGGCGCACCGTATGACTCCTCCCCAACGCCAGAGGCGTCATCCCCTGCCGGATCCGGCGCCGCAGCCCGCCAAGCAGGGTGACGGCCAGAACCCCGAGCGGCTGTACACCATCACCGGCGAGGACGGGGCCCGGGTGCCGCTCGACCTGGTCACGTTAATCGTGGCGAACGCCGATCCCCCGCCTTCCGCCACGCCCGAGCAGGCGGCGCTGCTCCGGCTCTGTTCGGCCCCCCTGTCCGTGGCCGAGCTGTCGGCCTACCTCAATCTGCCGTTCAGCGTGGTGACCGTCCTGCTCACCGAGCTGCTGACGGCCGAACTGGTGCGGGCCCGCGCCCCGATCGTCCGTCAGGCGCTCCCCGACCGTTCCATCCTCGAAGCGGTGATGCATGGACTTCAAAAGCTCTGACACCATCCCGGGCCCACGCGCCGAGGATCATCTGCCGCACACGGCCCAGGCCGCGGTGAAGATCGTGATCGTGGGCGGCTTCGGTGTCGGCAAGACGACCATGGTCGGCTCGGTCAGCGAGATCCGTCCGCTGACCACCGAGGAGACCATGACGCAGGCCGGCATCGGAGTCGACGACAACTACGGCTCCGAGTCCAAGACCGCCACCACCGTGGCGATGGACTTCGGCCGCATCAGCATCACGGACCAACTCGTGCTCTACCTCTTCGGCACACCCGGCCAGGAACGCTTCTGGTTTCTGTGGAACGGCCTGTTCGAAGGCGCCCTCGGCGCCGTCGTCCTGGTCGACACCCGGCGCCTGGAGGTCAGCTTCGACGTCATGGGGCGGCTGGAGGAGCGCGGAGTGCCGTTCGTGGTGGCCATCAACTCCTTCCCGGACGCCCCCCGTTACCCCATCGACGACCTGCGGACCGCACTCGACCTGCCCGAGGCCATCCCCATCATCGAGTGCGACGTACGCCGCCGGGCCTCCAGCCGCGACGTCCTGATGACCCTGATGCGCTTCCTGCACTCCCTCGCCCTGACGGGCAAGCTCGCCTGATCCCCGATCGACCCCCCGATCCAGCACCGTTCCCGAAAGCGACCCGCTGTGACGCCTGACATCCCTTCCCGTACCGGTACGGACGACGACCTCACGTTCGGCGGCCCGCCGCCCGGCTGCCCCGCCCACGGCCGCGGCCCCGGCGGACTGCACCGGCTGCACCAGGCGGAGGACCTGGGCGACCTCTACGAGCAACTCCGCGAGGAGCACGGCCAGGTGGCGCCCGTGCTGCTGCACGACGACGTCCCCGTGTGGGTGGTCCTCGGACACGCCGAGAACCTGCAGATGGTGCGGACGCCCTCGCTGTTCACCCGGGACAGCCGCATCTGGACCCCGCTCCTGGAGGGCATGGTCAAGCCCGACCATCCGCTCATGCCGCACATCGCCTGGCAGCCCATCTGCTCCCACGCCGAGGGCGAGGAGCATCTGCGGCTGCGCGGCGCCGTCACCGGCGCCATGTCGACCATCGACCACCGCAGCATCCGCCGGCACATCAACCGCTACACCCAGCGGCTCGTCAACGAGTTCTGCGAGCAGGGCCACGCCGACCTCGTCAGCCAGTTCGCCGAGCATCTGCCGATGGCGGTGATGTGCGAGATCCTCGGCATGCCCGACGAGTACAACGAGCGGCTGGTGCATTGCGCCCGGGACGCGCTCAAGGGCACCGAGACCGCGCTCGCCAGCCACGCCTACGTCATGGACGCCCTCGGCCGGCTCACCGCACGCCGCCGCGCCCACCCCCAGGAGGACTTCACCAGCCACCTCATCACCCACCCGGCCCGGCTCACCGACGACGAGGTCAGGGAACACCTGCGCCTCGTCCTCTTCGCCGCCTACGAGGCCACGGTCAACCTCCTGTCCAACGCGCTGCGCATGGTGCTCACCGACCCGCGCTTCCGCGCCCAGCTCAACGGCGGCCAGATGACGGTGCCCGAGGCGGTCGAGCAGTCCCTGTGGGACGAGCCGCCGTTCAGCACCGTCCTCGGCTACTTCGCCAAGCAGGAGACCGAGCTCGGCGGTCACCGCATCCGCAAGGGCGACGGACTGCTCTTCGCGCCGGCCCCGGGCAACATCGACCCCAAGGTGCGGCCCGACCTCGCGGCCAACATGCAGGGCAACCGCTCCCACCTCGCCTTCGGCGGCGGCCCGCACGAGTGCCCCGGTCAGGACATCGGCCGGGCCATCGCCGACGTCGGCGTCGACGCGCTGCTGATGCGGCTGCCGGATGTCGAACTCGACTGCGACGAGGACGAGTTGGAGTGGCGTGAGTCGATCGCCTCACGCCATCTGGTGGAGCTCCCGGTGCACTTCGTGCCGAAGGCGCCGCAGGACATCATGGAACCGCCGAGCCCGCGGCCGGTGCCGCAGCAGCGCACCAGCTGGCAGATCGGCACGACCGAACCCGAGCCGGTGCCCGCTGTCCCCGAACCCCGGCCGGCCGAGCCCGTCGTACCGACGCCGGAGCCGGCCCCCCGCAGGCCGGGCGCCTGGCAGCGGTTCCTGCGCTGGTGGCGGGGCTACTGACCCGCCCACTGCGGGAGACAGGACCAGGCCGTCAGCGTCCGCTCACTGCGGAACAGATGCGCCATCCCCGTGACCGGATCGGTGAACTCCAGCTCCCGCGCCAGCAGTTGCAGCGGGCGCCGGAAGTCACCGGCCGGCACGGGGCCGGTCACCACCGGATAGAGCGGATCGCCGAGGATCGGCACGCCCAGCGCGTTCATGTGCACCCGCAGCTGATGGGTCTGCCCGGTGCCGGGCACCAGCCGATACCGGCCCAGGTCCGTACGGTGCTCGATCAGCTCGATGCGGCTCACCGCGTTCGGTTCGCCCTCGGCCTCGTGGGCGGTCAGCGAGCCGCGCTCCTTCACGATCCGGCTGCGCACCGTGCGGGGCAGGGCGAGCGCGGGATCGTACGGGGCGACCGCCTCGTACTCCTTGCGCACCAGCCGGTCCCGGAACAGCGTCTGGTACGCGCCGCGCTCCTCGGGCCGCACCGTGAACAGCACCAGCCCCGCGGTGAGCCGGTCCAGCCGGTGCGCGGCGCTCAGCGTCGGGATGCCCAGCTCCCGCCGCAGCCGGGCCAGCGCGGTCTCGGCGACATGGCTGCCACGCGGGGTCGTGGCCAGGAAGTGCGGCTTGTCGACGACGATGATGTGCTCGTCGCGGTGCACGACCTCCAGCGGAAATGGCACCCGCACTTCCTCCGGCAGCTCCCGGTGGAACCACACGAACATCCCCGGCACATACGCCGCCTCCGGCGCCACCGCCGTACCGTCCGCCCCGACGATCAGCCCGGCCGCGAACATCCCGTCGACGACCCCGGCCCCCGCCCCCGACAGCCGCTCCACCAGATGCTCACGCACGGTGGCCCACGGCCCCTCGGCAGGCAACCGCACCCGCACCGGATCCACCCCGGCACGCTGCGGCAGCGGGGAGGGCGGAATCCGGCTCTTGCGTCTCATCGCGTGCAAGCGTACGAGCCACCGCACGACACCGGAAAACCGCTGGGCCCCTCCGCCACCGCCCGGCAGGATGCGGGCATGCCCTTCCTGACCCGCCCCGTCCTGCCGTCCGGCACCCTCGCCCGTACCCCGCAGCCGACCCTCCCCACCGGCGACGGGCTCCTCCTGCGCCCATGGAGCGCCGACGACGCCCCCGCCGTTCACCAGGCCTTCCAGGACCCGGTCCTGCACGCCTGGCATCTGCGCTCCGCCGGATCCGAGGCCGAGGTGCGCGGCTGGATCGACGAGTGGCGCCAGGCCTGGAGCGAGGAGCGGAACGCGCAGTGGGCCGTCGCCGACGCGGCCGGCGGCCGGCTCATGGGACGCGTGGCCCTGCGAGACATCGTGCTCGGCGACGGTACGGCCGAGGTCGCGTACTGGACCGTCGCCGCGGCCCGCGGCCAGGGCGTCGCCGCTCGCGCCACCACCACCCTCGCCCGCTGGGCCCTCGACGAGATCGGCTTCCACCGCCTCGAACTCACCCACGCCGTCGCCAATACGGCGTCCTGCCGCGTCGCCAAGAAGACGGGCTTCGCCCTCGAGGGCACCAAGCGCAGCGCCGTCCTTCACACCGACGGTTGGCACGACATGCACCTGCACGCGCGCGTGCGGGGCGACTGACCTAGACCGCCACCGTCTCCGGTACGCCCGTCCGCTTCCGGTACACCCGGTAGGCCGTGCCCACCGCGACGGTCACCGTCAGGAACAGCACCGTGAACCACTGGAACCACCAGTGCCCGCCCGCCGGGTCGTACACCGCCGCCCGTGGCCAGGCCAGGTTGACCGTCATGATCAGGCCGTAGAGCAGGGCGAGCGCGTTGACCGGGACGCCCCAGCGGCCGAGGGAGAACAGGGGTGCGCCCGTCTCGTCGGTGCCGGTGGAGGTGAAACGGCCGCGTAGGCGCTGCACCAGCAGGGGGCCGGTGACCATGGCGTACGCAAGGTAGAGCAGCACGATGCAGGTGGTGCCGATGGCCAGAAACGCCTCGGGGGAGGCGAAGTTCAGCAGCAGCAGGGCGGCGGCGAGGGCGCCGACGACGACTGCGGGGGCGCTGGGCATGCCGGTGCGCGGGTTGACCCGGGCGAGGCGGCGGGCGAAGGGGAGTTGGCCGTCGCGGGCCATGGAGAACAGCATCCGGCAGGCCGCGGTCTGGATGGCCAGGGTGGCCACGACGATCGCCACCACCACGTCGGCCAGCAGCAGGCGGCCGACTCCGTCGCCCAGGCTGCTGGTGAGGACGTAGCTCAGTCCGTCGACCGCCAGGTGTCCATCGGTGAGGCTGGGCGCGGCGAGCAGTCCGCCGAGGACGATCAGGCCGCCGAGCAGTCCGGCAGAGGCCAGCGCGGTGAGGATCGTGCGGGGCGCGGTGCGGCGCGGATGGTGCGTCTCCTCGCTCAGCTCGCCCGCGCTGTCGAAGCCGATCATCACGTACGCCGCCGTGAACGAGCCCACCAGCAGCGCGCCGAGCAGTCCGGACTGCGCGGCTCCCTCGGTGTGGAAGGTGATGCCGGGGGAGCGTTCGGAGTGGGTGAGGAGGAGGACGACGATCAGGACGGCGCCGATGATCTCGGCGGTCACGCCGACCCGGTTGATCACCGACATCACGCGGTTGTCGACGACGTTCACCAGCGTGGTCAGCGCCAGCAGGATCACGCCGAGGACGGCGGCGTTGGCCGCGCCGTCGGCGGAGGTGGGGGCCGGGTCGTCGCCGATGAGCTGGAAGCCGGACCAGATCGCCGGGAGCACCATCTGCAGCGCGAGGGCCGCGGCGGCGACGACCACGATCTGGCCGATCACCATGATCCAGCCGGCGAACCAGCCGAAGGCCGGGTTCGACAGGCGCGTGGACCACTGGTAGATCGCGCCCGAGATCGGATAGCGCGCGGCCAGCTCGGCGAAGCAGGCCGCCACCAGCAGCTGCCCGATCAGCACCGCGGGCCAGGCCCAGAAGAAGACGGGGCCGCCGAAGGCGTACCCGAAGGCGAAGAACTGGAAGACCGTCGTCAGGACGGAGATGAAGGAGAACCCGGCCGCGAACGAGGCATACCGGCCGAGGCTGCGATGCAGTTCCTGACGGTAGCCGAACTCCTCGAGGGAGCGGGCGTCGGCGGAGTCCGGCTCCGGTGGATCGGGGCGGACGTCGGAGGGGGCGGTGGTGGTCACGGCGGCACCTGCCTTGGGCGTTGGCGCTGATTCCTGTCGGGCGACAGAAATTAGGGAGGGGCTGTTTCCGACGCGTCACGCCGACATGTCCGGGGCGGGCCCAAGTCCTCACGCCCTCCGAGTCGATCGCGATACATCGTGTCCATTGCTTCGCGGCAAGGTTCGCGATATATTCGGTGCCGGATATTCGGAAACGAGGGGGTGACCCGCCATGCCGGGCAAGCGCCGCAAGCTGAGCAACCCGCTCGCGCTGACCGTGATGACGACCCTCTGGCAGAAGCCGATGCATCCGTACGAGATCGCCCAGACCCTGCGCCGTCAGGGCAAGGACGCCAGTACGAAGATCAACTACGGCTCGCTCTACACGGTCGTGCAGAACCTCGAGAAGCACGGCTTCGTCGAGGTGACCGACGTGGAGCGGCAGGGCAACCGCCCCGAGCGCACGGTCTACGGGCTCACCGAGGCCGGGCGCGAGGAGATGACCGAGTGGCTGTCGGACCTGATCGCCGTCCCGGCGAAGGAATACCCGATCTTCGAGACCGCGCTCTCGCTGCTGGGGGCGCTGCCCCCTGACGACGTGGTGCGGCTCCTTCAGGAGCGCCTCACATCCCTGGACGTTCAGGTGACGAGTGGACGGGCGGTGTTGGAGAAGCTCTACGAGACGCTGCCGCGGCTGTTCCTCGTCGAGGTCGAGTACCAGCTCCACATGGTCGAGGCACAGGCGGCGTGGGTCCGCAGCTTCGTCGGGGAGATCCGCGACGGCTCGCTGCCCGGCGTCGAAGCATGGCGGCGCTTCCACGAGACGGGGGAGTGGCCGCCGGAGCTGGAGGAGGTGGAGCAGCGCCACTTCGGCGCGTGATCCCTGCATGAACAGACCCCGGCAGGACTGTTGCAGCAGTCCCGCCAGGGTCTCCAACCCCGAACCGAGTCCGCTGTGAGGCAGAACCGGGCGATCGAGGTGCGGCACACCCAGGATAGCCCGGCGCTCTTCACGCGGATCAGTCGTCCCTACGCTCATCCAGGAGAGCTGTCGTCATGAACTCCCGTGCGCCCGCCGTCGAGGCGCGGCAACTCGTCAAGACCTACCCCGGTGACATCACGGCCCTGGGCGGCCTGGACATCACCGTCGAGCCCGGCACGGTCTTCGGGCTCCTCGGTCCCAACGGGGCCGGAAAGTCCACCACCGTCAAGATCCTCACCACCCTGGCCCGCCCCGACTCGGGAGCGGCCACCGTCGCCGGCCACGATGTGCTGCGCCACCCCGACCGGGTGCGCCGCGCGATCGGGGTGGTCGCCCAGAACTCCGGCGCCGATCCGGTGGCCACCGGCCGTGAGAACCTTCAACTCCAGGGCCGGCTCCACGGCTTGAAGGGCGCCGCGCTCGGTCGGCGGGTGGACGAGCTGCTGGAGCGTTTCACGCTCTCGGACGCCGCCCGGCGCCCGGTGAAGGGCTACTCCGGCGGTATGCGCCGTCGGCTCGACGTGGCGCTCGGCCTGGTGCACCGGCCCGAGGTGCTCTTCCTCGACGAACCCACCACCGGCCTCGACCCGGAGGCCCGCAGTGCGATGTGGGACGAGATCGGGCGGCTGGCCGGTGAGGAGGGCCTGACCATCCTGCTGACCACGCACTATCTCGAAGAGGCCGACCGGCTCGCCGAACGCATCGCCATCGTCGACCGAGGTCGCGTCGTCGTCGAAGGCAGCCCCCACTCCCTCAAGGGCGAACTGCGCGGTGACGCCGTCCATGTGGAACTGCGCGAGGCGCTCGGCGAAGCCGGCCGTACGGTGCTCGGCGGCACCCTCGGCGGACTGCCGGGCGTGCACGAGGTGCTGATCGACGGCCTGCGCATCAGCGTCCGGGCCGAGGAGGGCGCCGCCGTGGTGCCTGCGCTGCTGGGCACGCTGGAGCGCGCCGGGGTCGGAGTCGCCGCCGCGACGGTCGCCCGGCCCTCCCTCGACGACGTCTACCTCCGCTATGCCGGCCGCCGGTACGCCGACGCCGACTCCGCCGATCAGTTCGTCCTCGCGGGAGGCGCGCGATGAGCACTGCGGTCACCCAGACCTGGTACATGACGCAACGTCAACTCATGGTGTTCGCACGGCAGCCCGCGTACGCGGTCATCACACTCATCCAGCCGGTGGTGTGGCTGTTCCTGTTCGGCAGCCTCTTCAAGAAGGTCGTCGAGCTGGGCGGCTTCGGCACCGGCTCGTATCTCGACTACCTCGTACCGGGCGTGGTGGTGATGAGCGCGCTCAGCTCCAACATGTGGGCGGGCATGGGCACCTTGGAGGAGATCCAGCGCGGCACGCTCAACCGCTTCCTGACCACGCCGGTCAGCCGGGCCGCGCTGATGAACGGCAATGTCGTGTACAACGGCCTGGTCACTGCCCTGCAGTCGCTGATCATCGTGCTGCTGGGCCTGCTCGGCGGCGCCGACTACCCGGGCGGCATCGGGGGAGTGGCCGTCCTGGTGCTGGCCTCGGTGTTGCTCGGTACCGTTTTCGGGGCACTGTCCAACGCGCTCGGCATGCTGGTGCGGGAGCGGGAGTCCCTCATCGGCATCAACACCTTCCTGCTGCTGCCGCTGACGTTCCTGTCCAGCGCCTTCATGGCACCGGCCCAGATGCCGGGGTGGATGCGGCACGTCGCCGACTTCAACCCGCTCGACTGGGCGATGGTGGCGGGACGTTCGGCACTGTCCGCCGACCCTGACTGGGGGGACGTGCTCAGCCGGGGCGGGGGACTGCTCGCGCTCGCGGTGGCGGCGGTGTGGCTGTCGATCCGGACGTTCAGGTCGTACCAACGGTCGGTGTGACCCGGCCGCAGACAGCGAAGCGGCGGCACCTCGCACGGTGCCGCCGCTTCGTCGACGTGTGCCTGAGCGCTCCGCTGGATATGCGGTTCGGAAACCTGCGGGTCGTTCGTGGCTGGTCGCGCAGTTCCCCGCGCCCCTTTGGGGCGCTGCCGAACCGCACCGGACTTCGCCGAGCCCGCTTAGGCGGCGGCCACGCCTCTCTCCTGCTCCGCCTCGATGCGGGCGTTCCAGTCCCGCTTCGCGGCCTGCCAGCCGTCCTCGTTGTGGCCGAGCCGCCAGTAGCCGGAGATCGACAGGTCCTCGCGCGGGATCTGGTACTCGACCCGCAGCAGTCGGCGCAGTTCCTTCACGCAGCCCGCCTCGCCGTGCACGAACGCCTGCACACGGCCCGCCGGGAACTCCAGTGCCCGTACGGCCTCGACGAGCGCCTCGCCGACGGGACGGTCGCCGCGGTACAGCCAGACGACCTCCACGTCGGAGTCGAACTTCTGCCGCTCCTCGGGGCCGGAGACCTCCACGAAGGCCCGGACCTCGGCGCCGTCCGGGAGCGATTCCAGGGCGGCCCCGATCGCGGGCAGCGCGCTCTCGTCACCGGCGAGCAGATGCCAGTCGGCGCCCGCGTCGGGGGCGTAGGCGCCGCCGGGGCCCATGAAGTGGATGGTCTCGCCGGGCTGGACACGCATCGCCCAGGGGCCGGCCAGTCCCTCGTCGCCGTGGAGCACGAAGTCCAGTGTCAGCTCGCGCAGTTCGGGATCCCAGGCGCGCACGGTGTACGTCCGCGTGACCGGCCACTGCTCACGCGGGAACTCCTCGCGGATCCGCTGCATGTCGAAGGGCTCGGGGTAGGTGACGCCGTCGGCGGGGAACAGGAGCTTCACATAGTGGTCGGTGCACGTGCCCGCCGTGAACTCGGCGAGACCCGTGCCGCCCAGGACCACACGCTGCATGTGCGGAGTGAGCCGTTCGGTGCGGACGACCTGCGCGGAATGGGCCCTCCGCGACTGCCGGGCCGGACGTTCTGCCATGACGGTCTCCCTGTTCCCCAAGAACTTAGGCTTGCCTAACTTACCATCTTCCCCCAGTAAACACCTCTCTCTCGGCGAGTTTATGAGTCCGAATTGTCCTGGTTGCCGGAATCATCACGATCCGAGGGTCGTCAGCAGCCGCTGCAACGACCCGCCCAGGCCCCACCGCACCGCCAACCCGTCCAGCGCCGCCGGGTCGCGGGGAGTGTGCGGCAGCGTCGTGTCGACGTCCGGCAGCGGCACGTCCGTCGCGACCCGGACCACCGTCGGTGCCACCGCGAGATACGGCCGCGCCTCGGTCAGCCTCGTGCGCTGCGTCGGCGTGAGCCGGGCCGTGCGGTCGTCGACGGCGGCCAGGATCCCCGCCAGATCGCCGAACTCGGCCAGCAGCTTCGCGGCCGTCTTCTCTCCGATGCCCGGTACGCCCGGCAGGCCGTCGCTCGGGTCGCCGCGCAGCAGGGCCAGATCCGCGTACCCCCGGCCGTCGACGCCGTACTTCTCGCGCAGCCACGCCTCGTCCGTGAGCTGCAGCGTGCCCACGCCCTTCAGCGGGTACAGCACCCGCACCCCGCGTGCGTCGTCCACCAGCTGGTACAGGTCCCGGTCGCCGGTGACGATGTCCACCGGGCCGGCCGCCCGTGCGGTGAACGTGCCGATGACGTCGTCCGCCTCGTATCCGTCGACCCCCACGCGCGCGATGCCGAGCGCGTCGAGGACGGCTTCGATGACCGGCACCTGCGGCGACAGCGTGTCCGGCACCTCCTCCTCGTCGGGCCCCACCTCGTGTTCCTCGGCGACGCGGTGCGCCTTGTACGACGGGATCAGGTCGACCCGCCACTTCGGCCGCCAGTCGGCGTCCATGCAGGCGACCAGGTGGTCCGGCTGGTGGTCCCGGACCAGGCGGTCGATGAACTCCAGCAGTCCGCGCACGGCGTTCACCGGTGTACCGTCGGGGGCCTTCACCGAGTCCGGGACGCCGAAGTAGGCGCGGAAGTAGAGCGAGGCGGTGTCGAGGAGCATCAGTCGTCCGGTCACGCCTCGCATCATGCCGTACGGCTCCGACAGTCACCCGGAGACGGCCGGGGCGAGCCATCTGTCTACACCCTGTGAACTGGGCCACTAGTGTGATGCGCCTGAAATCCTGGGCTTAAGTCTCATGCTGGTTTTTGGTGGCCGGTGTAGCGATCTTGGTGAGGTAGTCGGCGAGGGATTTGAGGATCTCGTCGGCGGTCTTGGTCCACTTG
>NZ_JBQQCE010000860.1:0-1843 GCF_052245645.1 Streptomyces sp. KR55
TTCCCGCACCGCCTCGGCGCTGGTCCCCTTCACTGCGTCCGCGACGGCGAGCACCCCGCGCGCCACCCCGTCCCAGCCGACGACGACGGCTGTACGGCCGCTTCTCTCGGCCTCTTCCTTGGCGCGGGCCAACTCCTGCGGAAGCTCGCCGAACAGGCGCCCCACGGCCACCTCGTGGTCGGCCACGTACCCGCGTACGCCCCGCCCGGGCACATTCTCGAACCGCTCCACCCCCGGCAGCTCCCCGACCCGCTCCTCGGCACCCGCGGCCACCGCCCGGGCGACGGGATGCTCGGAGGCGTGCTCCAGGGCGCCCGCGAGCTGCAGCACCTGCTGCTCGTCGGCGCCCTCGGCGACGTACACCTCCTGGAGAGTCATGCGGCCGGTGGTCACCGTGCCGGTCTTGTCCAGGACGACGGTGTCGACGCGGCGCGTGGACTCCAGCACCTCGGGCCCCTTGATGAGGATGCCGAGCTGCGCTCCGCGCCCGGTGCCCACCATGAGTGCGGTCGGGGTGGCCAGGCCCAGCGCGCACGGGCAGGCGATGATCAGCACCGCGACGGCCGCGGTGAAGGCGGCGACGGCGTCGCCGGTCGCGCCGAGCCACGTCCCGAAGGTGGCCGTGGCGATCACCAGGACGACGGGTACGAACACGCCGGAGATCCGGTCGGCGAGCCGCTGCACCTCCGCCTTGCCGGTCTGCGCCTCCTCCACGAGCCGCGCCATCCGCGCGAGCTGGGTGTCGGCGCCGACCCGGGTGGCCTCGACGACGATGCGGCCCCCGGCGTTCACGGTCGCGCCGGTCACCGCGTCTCCGGCGGTCACGTCCACCGGCACGGACTCGCCGGTCAGCATCGACGCGTCGACGGCGGAGGCGCCCTCGACGACGGTTCCGTCGGTGGCGATCTTCTCTCCGGGGCGTACGACGAACCGGTCGCCGACGGCCAGGTCGGTGACGGGGATGCGGATCTCGCGCCCGTGGCGGAGCACCGCCACGTCCTTCGCGCCGAGCTCCATCAGCGCCCGCAGGGCGGCGCCGGCGTGGCGCTTGGAGCGGAGCTCCAGATAGCGGCCGAGGAGGATGAACGCGGTGACTCCGGCGGCGACTTCGAGGTAGATCGTCGAGGCGCCGTCGGTGCGCGAGACGGTGAGGTCGAAGCCGTGCCGCATGCCCGGCATGCCCGCGTCGCCGAAGAACAGCGCCCACAGCGACCAGCCGAACGCGGCCAGCGTGCCGATCGACACCAGCGTGTCCATGGTGGCCGCGGCATGCCGGGCGTTCGTCCACGCGGCCCGGTGGAACGGCGCACCGCCCCAGACCACGACGGGGGCGGCAAGGGTGAGGGACAGCCACTGCCAGTTGTCGAACTGCAGGGACGGAACCATCGCGAGAAGGACGACGGGGAGGGCGAGCAGCGCGGAGACGATCAGACGGTGCCGCAGGGCCGCCAGTTCGGGGTCCGCGTCAGGGGCGGGCGGGGTCTCCTGCTCGCGGACGGGCTGCGGGGGCGGGGGCTCCTCGGCGGTGTAGCCCGTCTGCACCACGGTGGCTATCAGATCGGCGACCTCGGTTCCGGCGGGGTAGCTGATCCGCGCCTTCTCCGTCGCGTAGTTCACCGTGGCGGTGACGCCGTCCATCCGGTTGAGTTTCTTCTCCACCCGGGCCGCGCAGGAGGCGCAGGTCATCCCCCCGATGAGCAGCTCCACTTGGGAGACGTCCGGTGCGGGGGCGGATATGGCGGGCTGGGCGGGGATCTCTGCGGTGCTGGTCATGTGCGGACTCCAGACGACGTCCAGACGGCGGACCGGACCGTACGGGCCGGGGTCGGGTTCGGTGCACGAC
>NZ_JBQQCE010000861.1:0-1829 GCF_052245645.1 Streptomyces sp. KR55
GTGCGGCGGCGTCCTTCGACTGGCCGGCGGGTGGGTACACGCACATGGCTCCCGGCGACGTGGCGCTGCTCGGCACCGTCGACGGCTGGACCGTGCACGTGCCCGGCCACCCGGACGAGGCCGAGACCCTCCTGCGCCACGCGGTCGCCGCCGGCGACGACAAGGTCTACGTCCGGCTGTCGGTGCAGTCGAACGCGCACGGCCTCCCGGTCGACGGCGCGCGTCTCCTCACGGTCCGCGAGGGGCGTGCGGGGGTGGTCGTCGCCGTCGGGCCGACGCTCGACGCCGTGCTCGACGCCACGGAGGGCATCGACGTCACCGTGCTCTACGCGACGACCGTCCGGCCTCTCGACACGGCCGCCCTGCGCCGGGCCACGGAGTCCGCGGGGACGGACGTCGTCCTCGTCGAGCCCTACCTGGCGGGCACCTCGACGGCCACCGTCAACGACGCCCTCTCCGACGTGCCGCACCGTGTCCTGGGCCTGGGAGTGGGCCGCCGGGAGCTGCGCCGCTACGGCACCGTCGAGGAGCACGTCACCGCGCACGGCCTCGATGCCCGGTCACTGCGGGAGCGGATCGCGGGGTTCGTGGCGGGAGCCGGGTGAGTCACCCGTTCTCCGCCGTACAAGCCCGTCACTCCTTCTCCGCGCGCACCTCCTCCGGTATCCCCTTCCCCCCGGAGCGGGCCGTCGGCGGGTCGACGCGCACCAGGCGGCGTATCGCGGGGACCGAGAGCAGGGCGATCACGACGACGAAGCTCATCGCGCCGGAGACGAGGAGGACGTGGTCCGCGCCGAGGGTGGCCGCGGCCGGGCCCGCGAGGGCCTGACCGACGGGCATCATCGCTAGGGAGCCGGCAACGTCGTAGGCGTGGATGCGGTTCAGGACGTCGGGCTGCACCTGGGTCTGGACGCTCGTCGCCCACATGACGCCCCAGAACGACATCCCGGCCCCGGCCACGGCGGCACCGGTGGCCATCGCCGGGACGTCGAGGCCGAGTCCGACGGTCGCGGGGAACCCGGCGAAGCCGAAGAGGGCGATCGCCCCGGCCCGTAGCATCCGGCGGGGGCGCAGCCTGAGGGCGAGGAGTCCGCCGACGACGGTGCCGGCGCCCAGCGCGGAGTTGACCAGCCCGTAGGCGCGCGGGCCGTGCTCCTGGACGACCTCCGTGGCGACCAGCGGCACGGTCGGACCGTAGACGGCGATCATGTAGACGCACCAGACGGCGATCACGCCCCACAGCCAGGTGCGCGCCCGGAACTCCCGCCAGCCCTCGACGAGATCGGCCTTGAAGGCGCTCGCGCCACGCCCCGGAGAGCGGCTGCCCTGCGGAAGCGGGGGCAGACGGAGCAGCAGAAGGCAGAGGGCGCTGACCGCGTAGGTGGCGGCATGGGCCGCGAACACGCCGCCCGGTGAGGCGAAGCCGACCAGGAGACCGGCGACGGCGGGGCCGGCGAGTTGGGCGGCGGACTCGGCGATGCGTATGGCGCCGTTGGCGCCCTGGATGTCGGAGGCGAGCCGGGGCACCATGCTGGCCACACCGGGCTGGAACACGGCGCCCGCGACGCCGTTGACGACGCCGATCGCGCAGATCTCCCAGAGGACCACGTGATCCACGAGGAACAGCACGGCCGCGAAGGACTGGGTGCCGAGCCGCACCAGATCGGCGCCGATCATCAGCTTGCGCGTGCTGAACCGGTCGGCGATAACCCCGCCGAAGACGACGAGGCCGGCGAAGGCCGCGGCCGTCGCCGCCATGGCGAGCCCGACCGCGCCCGCGCCGTACCCGTGCTGGAGGAGGCCTGCGGCGAGGGCGACCGGGAGCATGG
>NZ_JBQQCE010000862.1:0-1818 GCF_052245645.1 Streptomyces sp. KR55
CCTCGGCCGGCAGCGCCTCCCAGTTGTAGATCAGCTGGGCCTCGCCGACCTGCTCGCCCATACGGTCGCCGACCATGTGGACGCCGACCACCGCACCGTCCTTGACCTGGACGAGCTTGATCTCGCCCGCGGTCTTGAGGATCTTGCTCTTGCCGTTGCCCGCCAGGTTGTACTTCAGGGCGACGACCTTGTCCGCGCCGTAGATCTCCTTGGCCTTGGCCTCGGTGATACCGACGGAGGCGACCTCGGGGTGGCAGTACGTCACCCGGGGCACGCCGTCGTAGTCGATCGGGACGACCTTCAGACCGGCCAGCCGCTCCGCCACCAGGATGCCCTCGGCGAAGCCGACGTGCGCGAGCTGGAGGGTCGGGACCAGGTCGCCGACCGCGGAGATCGTCGGGACGTTCGTCCGCATGTACTCGTCGACGAGGACGTAGCCGCGGTCCATGGCGACCCCGGCCTCCTCGTAGCCCAGGCCCTGGGAGACCGGGCCGCGGCCGACGGCGACGAGGAGGATCTCCGCCTCGAACTCCTTGCCGTCGGCGAGGGTGACCTTGACACCGTCGGCCGTGTACTCGGCCTTCTGGAAGAAGGTGCCCAGGTTGAACTTGATGCCGCGCTTGCGGAAGGCGCGCTCGAGCAGCTTCGAGCTGTTCTCGTCCTCGACGGGGACGAGGTGCTTCAGGCCCTCGATGACCGTGACGTCCGTACCGAAGGACTTCCACGCGGAGGCGAACTCGACGCCGATGACACCGCCGCCGAGCACGATCGCCGACTTCGGCACGCGGTCCAGGACCAGGGCGTGGTCCGAGGAGATGATGCGGTTGCCGTCGATCTCCAGGCCCGGCAGCGACTTCGGCACGGAGCCGGTGGCCAGCAGCACGTGGCGGCCCTGGATCCGCTGACCGTTCACGTCCACCGAGGTGGGGGAGGACAGCCGGCCCGCACCCTCGATGTAGGTGACCTTCCGGGAGGCGATGAGCCCCTGCAGACCCTTGTACAGGCCGGAGATCACCTCGTCCTTGTACTTGTGGACCCCGGCGACGTCGATGCCCTCGAAGCTCGCCTTGACGCCGAACTGCTCGCTCTCGCGCGCCTGGTCGGCGATCTCGCCCGCGTGAAGCAGGGCCTTGGTGGGGATGCAACCCCGGTGCAGGCAGGTGCCGCCGACCTTGTCCTTCTCGATCAGGGCGACGTCCAGGCCCAGCTGCGCCCCGCGCAGGGCCGCGGCGTAACCACCGCTACCACCGCCGAGGATCACTAGGTCGAAAACGGTGCTGGCGTCGTTCGCCACGTCACGTCCTCCATGCATGTGCGCCGTACGCCGGTCGACGATGACCGGCTGGGCGGCTGGTGTCCGGCCGCTCTACTTCGGCCCTTCGGTGGGGCCCTGTCCTGCCGAGCCCCATCTTCGCACTTGTCACCGCGGGACGAGACGCGGGGCCGGAGTGTGATACGTCGCACGCTCGTTTGTCGACAGGCGGCTCTGCCGCGCGGGCGCGACCGGCCCGCACGCAGCGGAGCCGCCGTACGACATGGAGACCCGGGTCAGTGGGCGGACCTCAGCCCAGATCACCCGAAGCGGTCAGCTCGGCAAGCCGGACGAGCGTCCGCACCCCGGACCCCGTACCACCCTTCGGCGTGTACCCGAACGGTCCCTGCTCGTTGAAGGCGGGCCCGGCGATGTCGAGGTGCGCCCACGTGATGCCCTCGCCCACGAACTCCCGCAGGAACAGCCCGGCGACCAGTCCGCCGCCCATCCGCTCACCCATGTTCGCGATGTCGGCGGTCGGCGAGTCCATCCCCTTGCGCAGGTGC
>NZ_JBQQCE010000863.1:0-1816 GCF_052245645.1 Streptomyces sp. KR55
CAATGCCGCGTAGTTAGCGTGTGACGCGATCCGTCAAATCGCCTGTGGGGGCGGCGTGTTGTGGAGGCATGGAGACGGGACCTCGGGTATGGCAGGTAGTCGACCAAGATCTATCTGCTGTGCGAGGTCCCGTTGCGAGAGCAGTCTGCCATCGTTTCACCCTCCTCTGCTCAAGTCCCGAGAGGCGTTTTCGCGCCGGGGCATCTGGGAGAGCTGGGCCGCTACCTTCCCGTCGAGCTCGTGGACGAGGTCCTGGCCGAGAGCCGGACTGTCCAGCGGCGGCTGCGTCTCCTGCCCTCGCGTGTTGGGGTCTACTTCCTGCTCGCCCTGTCCCTGTTTCCGTCGCTCGGGTATGTGCGGGTATGGGACAAGCTGACCGCCGGGCTGCCGGACGGCGGTCATGCACGCCCCAGCGAGAAGGCCCTGCGGGATCTGCGCCGACGGGTGGGGCCGGCTCCTCTCAAGACGCTGTTCGAGATCGTGGCCGGCCCGTTGGGCCAGCCCCGGACGCCCGGTGTGTGCTACCGCCGGTGGCGGACAGTCGCCTTCGACGGGTGTTCCTCGGTCAAGGCGCCTGACCAGGAGCGGAACCTCAACTGGCTCGGCAAGTCCCGCACCCGGCTGGGATGGGCCGGCTACCCGATGATCCGCCTGATGGCTCTGTGTGAGACGGGCACCCGCGGCCTGTTGGGGGCCGTGTTCGGCCCCGCCGAACACGGGGAGGGTTTCTACGCACGGCAGCTTCTCCACCTCCTGTCGCCGCGGACACTGCTGCTGGCCGACCGGGGATTCGACGCGAACGACTTCCTCCAGGCCGTGGCCGACACCGGCTCCCAACTGCTCATCCGTCTCAATCCCCGCCGACGGCCCGCCGTTCTCGCGGCTCTGCCCGACGGCTCCTACCTGACGCTCATCGGCCCGCTGAAGATCCGCATCATCGACGCCGAGATCAGCATGACAACCAGCGACGGACGACGCGTGTCCGATCACTACCGGCTGGCGACCACCCTGCTGGACCACCGGTCCGACCCCGCAGCGACCCTGGTCCGGCTCTATCACGAGCGCTGGGAAATCGAATCGGCCTTCTACGCGCTGCGGCACACACTCGCCGACGGGCAAGTACTGCGCTCAGCAGACCCCACCGGTCTCGAACAGGAAGTATGGGCACAGCTCACGCTCTATCAAGTGCTGCGGGCCGCCATGGTGGACGCGGTGGAGTCCGTCGCCGGAACCGACCCGGACCGCGCCAGCTTCACCATCGCCCTGGAAGCCGCCCGCGACCACGTCGTCCGCGGCCCCGATCCTCTCCGGGAGGGCGCCATCGGCACCGTGGGCCGGATCGGCCGCGCCGTCCTTGCGGGACTCCTGCCCAAACGGCGCCTGCGCACCTGTAATCGCAAGGTCAAAGCGCCGATGTCCCGTTACTACTCCCGCCTCACCGACCCCCGGCCTCGCAGCAGCTCCACCATCGAGGCCCTTGACTTCAAGATTCACCAGGCGCCGAGCGCGCAGCCCCCACCGAAGACCACCGCGCCGGCAGACGGCCGCCGGGCGGGACGCGGACCCGGCCGGACCGGTGAAGGACAGAGGAATCGCACGCTCCAGCTCATGCGCACCGACCCCCAAGCGACCTGGAAGTCCTGTGACCTCGCACGATCACTCGGCTACAGCAATATCCACAGCTTCCGGGCATCGATGACGCGCTGGACGGCCGAGGGGCTGATCCGCAAGGTCGGCAGAGGCACGTACATGCTCGAACAAGGCTGGACCTCCCCCGATTTGACGGATCGCGTCACACGCTAACTACGCGGCATTG
>NZ_JBQQCE010000864.1:0-1805 GCF_052245645.1 Streptomyces sp. KR55
CACTTCCTCTGCTGCCTCGGCGACAACCGGGGTCTCCGCAGCGGTCACCGGTTCGTCCTCAGTCACCGCCGGGGTCTCCGCAGCGGCCGCTGGCGCGTCTTCAGTCACCGCCGGGGTCTCCGCAGCGGTAACCGGCGCGGCCTCCTCAGGGGCCGCCGGCGGCTCCTCGGCCGCCTCCGTCGGCTCCGCCGGCACCGTCGGCTCCGCCGGCACCGTCGCCTCTGCCGGCTCGTCGGCCGCCACCGTGGGCTCCGCCGCCTCGATCGGCTTGGTCGGCTCGGCCGCCACTGTCGGCTCGTCAGCCGCCACTGTCGGCTCGTCAGCCGCCACCGTCGGCTCGTCGGCCGCTACCGTCGCCTCGACCGCCTCGACCGCCTCGACCGCCTCGACCGGCTTGGTCGGCTCCGCCGGCACCGTCGGCTCGTCGGCCGGCTCCGCCGGCTCGACCCGCGTCGTCGGCTCCGCCGCATCCCCCGGCTCCGCCGGGCGCGCCGGACTCGGGACCGTTACCTTGTCGAAGGCGGCTGAGACCAGATCGTGTTCGTGGCGGGGTTCGGGGAGCTGTGGGGTGGCGGTCTGGGGCTGCGTGGGTACCTGTTCCGCACCCTCTGCCTCGGCGGGACGCCCCTTGCGTGACCGGCCGAATGCGTTCCGCAGGAGAGTGAGAATGCCCATATGCGCAACCCTTCGCGTGAGTTGATGCCCGTTAATTCCTGGCCAGGACGGACACGTAAGGTTAGCGGCCCCGGATGGGGATCTTGAGGAGGGGCGACGGGCGGTGCCCTCCGCCGTCAAGGTCTTCATCCAGACTTTCGCGGGTTACGTCCACTCGAGCACGGCAACTTCCTTACAGATACCTCCAGTTCACTTTCCGTTCATTCGATCGCCCCGCTCCCGCACAAACGTGCTCCTACCGTCCGTCACGCTGGATTCAAGGGGAAGCAAGGGGAGTAAAGGTGCGCAATCTGCTACCGATCATCAGAACGAACGACTCACACCCTGGCGGCCGGTCCGCCCTGACGTGCCGTTTCCGCTGTGGTGACGCCTGCTTCCACGAGGTGCCGAACACCACCGCCAACCCGTACGTCGGCGACGTCATCGCCGGCGCCCTCAGCCGCCGTTCCGTGATGCGTGCCGCCGCTGTCGTCACCGCGGCCGCCGCCGCGGGCACCGCGGCCACCGTCGGCGCCGCCCCGCAGGCCGAGGCCGCGGCCGCCGACGGCCGGCACCGCCCGAGCAGCAAGGGCGCCCGTGGCCTGCGCTTCACGCCCGTCGCGCCGAACACCGACGACGCCGTGACCGTCCCCGCGGGCTACGACCAGAACGTCGTCATCCGCTGGGGCGAGCCCATCCTGCGCGGTGCGCCCGCCTTCGACCCGGAGAACCAGACCGCGAAGGCCCAGGCCGGTCAGTTCGGATACAACAACGACTTCCTCGCGCTGCTCCCCCTCCCGGGTGAGTGGAACCGGCAGATCCTCGTCGCCAACCACGAGTACACCGACGAGGTACTGATGTTCCGCGGCTACGACGCCGCCAACCCGACCCGCGAGCAGGTCGAGATCGCCTGGGCCGCGCACGGCCTGTCCGCCGTCGTCGTCGAGGGCGACCGCCGTACCGGCAAGCTCACTCCCGTACCGCGGCACCCGCTGAACCGGCGGGTCACGGCCACGACGGAATTCCGGGTCACCGGGCCCGCCGCCGGTTCCGACCTCCTCAAGACCTCCGCCGACCCGACCGGCACCAAGGTGCTCGGCACCCTCAACAACTGCGCCGGCGGCACCACCCCGTGGGGCACCACGCTGCAC
>NZ_JBQQCE010000865.1:0-1771 GCF_052245645.1 Streptomyces sp. KR55
CCAGGGCAACGCAGCTCTCGTTGTCGCCGAGGCGGGCCTCCAGACCGCGCAGATGGTTGCCGTTCCTGCGCGCGACGTTGACATACACCGACTGCGACGTGTCCTCGTCCCGCTGCAGCTGCTGCCAGCGGGTGCGCCAGAACCGGTACCAGTCAGGGTTCTGCAGCCGGTCCAGGCTGCGGACGACGACCGGGTAGTCCACCGCGAGCGGCACATGCGGCACTTCGGCGATGTCCCGGGGCCACCAGTCCACCGGCAGGTTGAGCAGTTCGAAGGGCAGGACGAACTCCAGCCACACGTCGGCCAGTCGGTCGCCGCCGACTCCCTCGACCGTCTTGATGACGTGGCTCACGGCCTGCTGGAGCCCATCGGTGGGCACCCGGGGGATCGGCTCGCCGTGCTTCCAGCTCGGGCCGTGGGCGTCGGACATGAGGGAGTGCGAGACGGTGTAGTGCCCGTTCTCCAGCGGGTCGGGCGCGATGTGGATCGCCAGGTACTCCTGGTTCGGCCGGACCGCCGCCGTGGGGACGGGAGACCTGGCCCGGTCGAGATCGAGCAGCTCGGCCAGGCCGCAGCTCAGGGCCCACTGACGGTTGCGCGCGAGCAACTCGCCCGCGAGTGGCCGGTCCATCACATCGGCGATGCGGTCCAGATAGACCATCCACGGCGGCAACCCGCCTCGCGGAGCACCCTGCCCTGCCATGTGCAGGAAATCGTGCCAGCACGTCTCGGCCTGCGGCGGTGGTGCGGAGACCCTGGCACCGGTGGCCACCCGGACGAGTGCGGTCCGCAGGCCGTACGACAGCGTCAGCGCCCCGAGGGCGTCGCCGAGGAAATCCCAGGAACCCGTGACGTCGGGCAGGCCGCGCAGGGCGTCCACGGCCGTCCACTCGTCGGCGAGCCGCTGCACGACCTGCGCCTGCGCGCAACCCGGCTCCAGCAATGACAGCTTCCGTGCCAGGGCCGGCAGTCCGTCCTGGTGCCGAGTGCAGAAACGGAACAGCTCCAGCAACTGCAGCGGCACAGTGGTGTGCTCCCGCAGGTCGGCCCGGCGCCCCACGGCCTCGCCCACCAGCTCGATCAGCAGGGCTCGCGCCGGCCGGTCCTGGAGCGAGGGGACCTCGAGCAGCGCGGCCAGCGTCTCCTCCCCGATCCGGTCCCGTATCCGTGACACCGGATTGCCGCGGCCCGCGCCGCCCTGTCCCGTCAACGTCGCCCCGCCGGGTTGGGGAAGGAGGGCGGGGAGGCGGCCGGTCCGGCGCGGCCTGTGGGGGTGGCGCCGACGGCATGGAGAAGTCGGGTCCGGGCCTTGTCCTCGCTCAGCCCGGTGAGGTCGGTGTACGGCACCTTGGACAGGGGCCACTCGGGTCGGCAGGGCTCCACCACGACCGGCACGAGTGTGTCCGCGAGGCCTTCCGGATCCTCTTGGTGCATGACCCACCAGGGCCGGAGCACCTGTACGGCCTCGACATAGGCCGGGGACACCAAGGCGATCAGGCGTTCGCCTTTTTCCGGCTCGGTCTGCGGGCCGATGCTCGCGTTTCCCTCCAGAACGAGTACGCGCAGGCCCGCGTTCTCCAGCTGCCAGGCGGTCCAGTCGGCCCAGGGGCGGTCGGCCGCGACGCAGGACACGAGGAAGCGGACCGGTGCGCCGGCGGCGGCCGCCCCCGCGGTACGCGTGTACTGCGTCCATGCCCCGCCGTCCCACCAGCGCTCGCCGGCGGGACCGTCACTTGTCCCTCCGGGCTCGGGGTACCACCCGGTAGGAGCT
>NZ_JBQQCE010000866.1:0-1748 GCF_052245645.1 Streptomyces sp. KR55
GAACTGGTAGAACGCGTACGGGGTCGTCAGCTCCGGGTCGAGCCAGACGGCGCCGCCCTCGGTCTTGCCGAACTTGATGCCGTCCGCCTTCGTCATCAGCGGCGTCGCCAGGGCGTGCACGTTGGCGTGCGGCTCCAGCCGGTGGATCAGGTCGAGGCCGGCCGTGAGGTTGCCCCACTGGTCGCTGCCGCCCTGCTGGAGCGTGCAGCCGTACCTCCGGTACAGCTGGAGGAAGTCCATTCCCTGCAGGATCTGGTAGCTGAACTCGGTGTAGCTGATGCCCTCGGAGGACTCCAGGCGCCGGGCGACGGAGTCCTTGGTCAGCATCTTGTTGACGCGGAAGTGCTTGCCGATGTCGCGCAGGAACTCGATCGCGGACAGGTTCTGCGTCCAGTCGAGGTTGTTGACCATGACGGCTGCGTTCTCGCCCTCGAAGGACAGGAACGGCTGGATCTGGCCGCGCAGCTTCTCGACCCAGCCGGCGACCGTCTCCGGATCGTTCAGCGTGCGCTCCGCCGTGGGGCGCGGGTCGCCGATGAGGCCCGTGGCGCCACCCACCAGCGCCAGCGGCCGCAGACCGGCCTGCTGGAGCCGCCGCATGGTGAGCACCTGCACCAGATGCCCCACATGCAGCGACGGCGCGGTCGGGTCGAAGCCGCAATAGAACGTGACGGGACCGTCCGCGAGCGCCTTGCGCAGTGCTTCCTCGTCGGTGGAGAGGGCGAACAGCCCCCGCCACTTGAGCTCGTCGACGATGTCCGTCACGGTTCTCGTGTCTCCTTGGATGATCTTCGGGCAGTCGGGTGACCGCCGCATACGAGGTTATACGCCCCGACTGACAGAGCTCATATTGAAATCGGGCACCCGCAGCGCAGGCATGGCAGCCCGGGTGAACCAGTCGCTCCACTCCCGCGGCAGCGTCTTCTCGGTCCGCCCCGCCTCCGTGGCCCGGCCGAGCAGGCCGACCGGTGACTCGTTGAACCTGAAGTTGTTCACCTCGCCGGCGACCTCGCCGTTCTCCACGAGGTACACCCCGTCCCGGGTCAGGCCGGTCAGCAGCAGCGTCGCCGGGTCGACCTCGCGGATGTACCAGAGGCAGGTCAGCAGCAGTCCGCGCTCGGTGCTCGCGACCATCTCCTCCAGGGAGCGGTCGTCGCCCCCGTCCAGGATCAGGTTGTCGATCCCCGGCGCCAGCGGCAGCCCGGTCATCCCGGCGCTGTGCCTGCTGGTGATCAGATGCTTCAGCTCGCCCTGGCCCACCCACTCGGTGGGGGTCAGCGGCAGCCCGTTGTCGAACGCCGACGAGTCGCTGCTGGAGGAGTGCGCGAGCACGAAGGGCAGCGACTCCAGGCCGGGCTCGTTCGGGTCGCTGCGCAGGGTCAGCGGCAGCTCGCTCAGCTTCTCGCCGATGCGCGTGCCGCCGCCGGGCTTGGAGAACACCGTCCGGCCCTCGACCGCGTCCCGGCCCGACGCCGACCACATCTGGTAGATCAGCAGGTCCGCGACCGCGGTCGGCGGCAACAGCGTCTCGTACCGCCCGGCGGGCAGCTCGATGCGCCGCTCGGCCCAGCCGAGGCGTACGGCCAGTTCGGCGTCGAGCGCGGCCGGGTCGACGTCCTTGAAGTCCCGGGTCGACCGGCCCGCCCACGCCGAGCGCGTACGGTCCGGCGACTTGGCGTTCAGCTCCAGCGTCCCGTTGGGCTGGTCGTGGCGCAGCCGCAGCCCCGCCGACGTACCGAGGTAGGTGG
>NZ_JBQQCE010000867.1:0-1737 GCF_052245645.1 Streptomyces sp. KR55
GTCGGTGCTCGGCGAAGACGCCGGTGCGGTGGCGCTGGACGAACCAGTAGTAGGCGAAGCCGTCGCCCGCGATGATCGCGACGAACAGCACGGCTCCCCACTGCAGGTACCAGTGGAACGGGGCCGTTGCGTTGTAGACGGAGGCCCGCGGCCAGATCAGGTTGACCGTCATGACCGCGCCCCACACCACCGCGCCGATGTTGACGGGCAGCCCCCAGCGGCCCAGCGAGAACTTGCCCTCCGCCGGCTGCCACTTCCCCTGCAGCCGGGCCACCAGCATGGGCGCGGTGACGCCGAGGTAGGCGAGGTAGATCATGATGATGCCGATGCTGGTGACGACGGTGAAGATCTGCGGCTGGCGGATGTTGACCACGAGGATCGCGAGCGCGAGGATCCCGATGATCACGGCCGGCAGCACCGGCGTCTGGAAGCGCGGGCTGACCCGGGCCATCAGGGAGGACGCGGGCAGGTTGTTGTCCCGGGCCATCGCGAACGCCAGCCGGATCGCCGCCGTGTGGACGGCCAGGGCGCACACCGTGACCGCGATCAGCACGCACCACAGCATCGCCTTGCCGGCGGTGGGGCCGAGCACGTCGAGCACGATGTACTGCAGACCCTCCGTCGACAGCGTCCGGTGCCCGGAAGGGGCCGAACCGTCCGGACCGACGTCGGTCCGCACTGCTCGTACTTCGCGAACGTCCTGAACTCCGTGACTGCTGGACCATCGCTGGACCAACATCGCCGAGACCATCGTCGGACCAATGAAGGTCCGCACTCCCTGATCCGCCTGGACCACACAGGTCCCGGACCGAGTGTCCCGGACCGAGAGGGGGGCCCGTGATTCCCGTCTGCCGCCTTGAAGACCTCCCCGAGGGCGAGTCCGTCCGCATCGAGACCAGCCCGCCCGTCGCCGTGTTCCGCACCGACGAGGGCGAGCTGTATGCCATCGACGACACCTGCACCCACCAGGACGCCTCACTCTCCGAGGGTTGGCTGGAAGGCTGTCTGGTCGAATGCCCGCTGCACGCCGCCTCATTCGACCTCCGTACCGGACAGCCCACCTGCCTACCCGCCCGCCGCCCCGTCCGCACCCACCGCGTCACCGTCGACGACGGCGTCATCCATGTCCACCTCACCGCGGAGGAGGGCACGGCTGCATGAATGCTGTGAACGTCTCCGCGGACGCAACGAACGCTGCAAATGCAGTGACCGACGGCCGCACCAAGGGGGTCGGCGTTGAGCAGGGCGAAGGCCCGCGCCCTTGCCCGGCCGGTGCGCGAACGGAACATCAGCGCCGCGCGGGGTTGCTCGGTTGTGTTCCGCGCCGCAGTCGAGAGGACCCGCACCGCATGAGGACCGTGACCATCGTCGGTGCCTCGCTCTCCGGTCTGTATGCCGCTCGCGAACTCCGTTCCCAGGGCTTCGACGGACGACTGGTGATCATCGGCGACGAGCCCCACCGCCCGTACGACCGCCCGCCCTTGTCCAAGGACTTCCTCGCCGGCCGGGCCGACGAGTCCCAACTCGCCCTCACCGGCCCGGAGGAGACCGCCGAACTCGACGCCGAGTGGCTCCTCGGCATCCGTGCCCGTGGCCTCGACACCCGAGGCCGAACCGTCCTGCTCGACGACGGCCGCACCGTCTCCATCGACGGCGTCGTCATCGCCACGGGCGCCTCGGCCCGCCGCCTCTCCGGCAGCAACCTGACCGGCGTCCATACCCTGCGCACTCTCGACG
>NZ_JBQQCE010000868.1:0-1688 GCF_052245645.1 Streptomyces sp. KR55
GCCTTGGTGGTCTCCTCCAGTGAGTCGAGCGTGCCGTCGTCCAGGTCGGAGCGGCTGACGTCGTAGTTGACCTGGGCGAGCGCGGTGCGCCCGTCGCGGGTCACGGTGCCCGCCTTGTCGGGCGGGATCACGGCGGCGACCTGCGGGGCGTCCTGCGCGGCGGTCAGCGTCCGCTGGATGCCCTGGGCGGCCTGCGGATCGGTGACCTTCGCGCCGTCGGGCGCGGTGAACACGATCTGGGCGCTGGTGCCCGCGGCCGCCGGGAAGTCCTCGGCCATCGTGTCCTGGGCCTGCTGGGATTCGGAGCCGGGAATGGTGAACTCGTTGTCGAGCTTGCCGCCCACGACGACCAGCGCGCAGACGGCGCCCGCCAGTACGGCCAGCCAGGCCGCCAGGACGAGCCGCCGTCGGCGGTAGGCGCCGAGACCGAGCCGATAGAGCCATGTCGCCACGGAGATGCTCCTCGTGCAGTAGTGGCTTGTGCGATAGGGGTCCGAAGACGGACGGGTGTCGGTGGGCCGGGGCGTCGGTCGGGCGGAGCGGGTCAGGCCTTCACGGTCGTGCTGCCTCCCGTCAGTTCCAGGCGCAGTCCGTCGGCGGTGACGGCGAGCCGCTCCGGCTCCAGGTCGAGGGGCAGTCCGGACAGGTCCAGCTCCTGCGGGGTGTCCCCGAGCAGCTGGCCGGCGAGGGCGTCGGGAACGATGCGTTCGCCGATGCGCACCGTGGTGCGTTCGAACCGGATGCCCTCCTTCTCGAGGACCGGCCGGAAACCGATGGAGATCCGTCCGGCCGGCCCGGCCTGCACGACCAGTTCGCCGCTTTCCGGATCGGTGGTCACCGCCGCGGCGCCCAGTGCGCCCCCGGTCATCGTGGCGACGGCGTCGGCGAGCGCGGCGTCCGTCAGCTCGGCGCTCACCCGGGTGTCGGCCACCGACAGTCCGTCGCCGGTGCGGACCACATCGGCCAGTTCGGCGTGCAGGTCGACCCCGGAGAACCGGCGGAACGTCGCGCCCTCACCGGAGACCTCCACGTGGGAGAAGGACCCGCGGGCCAGTTGCAGCATCACCGGCGTCGGTCCGAAGCCCACGTCCAGCCCGGTGTGCAGTCGGCGCTCCATGCGGTCCGCGAGCCGGTCGGCCGCCTGGTGACGTGCCACCGCCTCCGCGACACCCCCGGCGGCCAGCACCGCGCCGGCCACGCCCAGGGTGATCAGGCGGGCCCTGCGGGACACCCGCCCGCGGAACACATGCCCCCTCCGAAAAAGTGTCATGACTGACAGCATAGCGAAGGTGTCATGACTGACAGATTCTGTACCGTCGGTTTTCCGCCTGCGATACTCCTCACATGGCAACCCTCGACACCTCCTCCGCGGCGCCGCGTGGGCGTCGCGAGGCGCACAAGGCGGCGACGCGCAAGGCCCTCCAGGAGGCCGCCCACCGCATGTTCGAGGAACGCGGCTATGCGCAGACCACCGTGCGGGACATCGCGGCGGCCGCCGGGGTCACCGAGCGGACCTTCTTCCGCTACTTCCCCTCCAAGGAGGACCTGGTCCTCGACGAGGTCCTGGACCTCATCCCGGTCATGCAGGCCCAGGTGGCCGCCCGCCCCGCCGACGAGGACCCGTACGCCGCCGTCCTGGGCGCCGCCCTCGACCTCATCGCCGACGGCGGCCCCGGGCTGATGTTCAG
>NZ_JBQQCE010000869.1:0-1680 GCF_052245645.1 Streptomyces sp. KR55
GGCATGTGACTCGCCGTACGCAGTAACGTGCGGGTCGCCGCGGCGGCCCGGGAAGCGACTCCGGCGGAGGGTGAGCCGGAAAAGGATCTCACCCTCGTCTAGCACAAAGCCATGAAGATCGCTTTCCGTACGGGCGGCGTCGTCGGCATGTTCACGGTGGGGCTCGGTCTGCTGGGCGCCTCCTGTGTGGTGCTGGTGTACACAGCCGACGCGCCGAAGGTGCTCGAGGGCTTCGGTCTCGGGGCCGCGCTCATCGCCATGTTCATGCGTGTCGGCGGCGGTATCTTCACCAAGGCCGCCGACGTCGGCGCCGACCTGGTCGGCAAGGTCGAGAAGGGCATTCCGGAGGACGATCCGCGCAATGCCGCGACCATCGCCGACAACGTGGGCGACAACGTCGGCGACTGTGCCGGGATGGCGGCCGACCTCTTCGAGTCGTACGCCGTCACCCTGGTGGCCGCGCTGATCCTGGGCACGGCGGCCTTCGGCGACGCCGGACTGGCGTTCCCGCTGCTCGTCCCCGCGATCGGCGTGATCACCGCGATGATCGGCATCTTCGCCGTGGCGCCGCGCCGCGCCGACCGCAGCGGGATGAGTGCGATCAACCGTGGCTTCTTCATCTCCGCGGTGATCTCGCTCGTCCTGGTGGCGATCGCCGTGTTCGTCTATCTGCCGTCGTCGTACGCCGACCTCGACGGCGTCACCGACGCCGCGATCCGGGCCAAGGACGGCGACCCGCGGATCCTGGCGCTCGTCGCGGTGGCGATCGGCATCCTGCTCGCCGCCGTGATCCAGCAGCTCACCGGCTACTTCACCGAGACCAACCGGCGCCCGGTGAAGGACATCGGCAAGACCTCGCTCACCGGCCCCGCCACCGTCATCCTCGCCGGCATCTCGGTCGGCCTCGAATCGGCCGTCTACACCGCTCTGCTGATCGGCCTCAGCGTCTACGGGGCCTTCCTGCTCGGCGGTACGTCGATCATGCTGGCGCTGTTCGCGGTCGCGCTGGCCGGCACCGGCCTGCTCACCACGGTCGGCGTGATCGTCGCCATGGACACCTTCGGGCCGGTCTCCGACAACGCCCAGGGCATCGCCGAGATGTCTGGGGACGTCGTGGGCGCGGGCGCGCAGGTGCTCACCAACCTGGACGCAGTGGGCAACACCACGAAGGCCATCACCAAGGGCATCGCCATCGCCACCGCCGTCCTGGCGGCGTCGGCGCTCTTCGGGTCGTACCGCGACGCGATCACCACCGGCGCGCGGGACGTGGGCGAGAAGCTCAGCGGCGAGGGCTCACCGATGACGCTGGCGATGGACATCTCGCAGCCCAACAACCTCGTCGGCCTCATCGCAGGCGCCGCGGTCGTCTTCCTCTTCTCCGGGCTGGCGATCAATGCGGTGTCGCGGTCGGCGGGTTCGGTGGTGTTCGAGGTGCGGCGGCAGTTCCGTGAGCGGCCCGGGATCATGGACTACACCGAGAAACCGGAGTACGGAAAAGTCGTCGACATCTGCACGAGGGACGCGCTCAGGGAGCTGGCCACGCCGGGTCTGCTCGCGGTCATGGCGCCGATCTTCATCGGCTTCACGCTCGGCGTCGGCGCCCTCGGCGCCTATCTGGCGGGCGCGATCGGGGCCGGCACGCTGATGGCGGTGTTCCTCGCCAACTCCGGCGGCGCCTGG
>NZ_JBQQCE010000087.1:0-26230 GCF_052245645.1 Streptomyces sp. KR55
GCGATACGAGCTGCGGCGGGCCGTCGGAGTGGGTACCGGATTTGTCACCGGGGCCGTCGTGCTCGTCGTGTCCGCGCTGACCGCCGTATTTCTCGCTGGCGTCGGACACACACCACAGGCACGCCTCCTCGCCGCGTGGCCGCAGGAAGCGCCGCTGCCGCCCGCGGCGCTCGGTGCGGGCCTGCTCGGGGCGCTGGCCTTCGGAGACGAGTTCCGCTACCCCGCACTGGCGGCGGACCGCGGCACGGTGCCACGCCGGCTGGGGCTGCTTGCCGCCAAGCTCCTCGTCTCCGCGGCCACTGCGCTGATCCTGGCCGTCCTCACGTTGGGCTGCGACGCCGAAGTGCTCTATCTCGTATACGGACGGGAGCTCGTGCAGGTTCCCTCGGACTGGCTCTCCCTGACCGCGAGTTGGCTCGGGCTCACGGTGGGATGTGCCTGGGCCGGCGTGCTGGCCGCCGGTGTCTTCCGGTCCACAGCGGGCGGGCTTGCCGCGGTGGTCGCCGTGCCGATTGTCGTCGTACCCCTCGTACAAAAGGCCTTCGAGGGACCTTCCGTGCGGACCGCGGCCGGTCTTCCCATGCGGGCGCGCGAGCTGTTCCTGCTGCAGTGGCCCTTCGGGGGAGAGCGCTATCTGTCCGCCTTGGCCCGGGTGATTGCCCAACCCGTGGGCGGCGCCCTGACGTTGTCCCTGACCGCCCTGCTCTGCGCGTTTCTGCTCACGACCCTACGGAGCAGGACCCGATGACCACCGTCCGCACCCTTCCGGTCCCGGACTGTGCACAACTCCCTCGGGAAAGCCCATTTCTTTCCGATAAGGCGTCAATTGCGACGGGGTGAGCGATCACCCTTTCGTGTGCTTTTCACCAAAGACCTCAAGGCAGTTGAAGAGGGCGCCGACAAAGGATCCGTGAGTACCCTTGCGCACACCATGATGACCCCCGCCCGCTCCGCAGACTCCGGCCTCTCCGGCCCGGGCGAAGCCGACCGCTACCCCTACGCCGAGGCCCCTGCCCCCGACCGCGTCGGCGCCCCCGCCTGGGAGGGCGCGGACCCCGAGCTGGGCCGTGCGGGCCGGCGCGCCGCGGGCAGCCGCGGACGCGGACTGCACGGCCAACTCGTCCAGCAGCTGGGCCAGATGATCGTCTCGGGCGACCTCGGGGCCGACCGTCCGCTGGTGCCCGAGGAGATCGGCCAGCGCTTCGAAGTCTCCCGCACCGTCGTCCGTGAGTCGCTCCGCGTCCTGGAGGCCAAGGGCCTGGTCAGTGCCCGCCCCAACGTGGGCACGCGCGTGCGTCCCGTCAGTGACTGGAACCTGCTCGACCCGGACATCATCGAATGGCGGGCCTTCGGGCCGCAGCGTGATGATCAGCACCGCGAGCTGAGCGAGCTACGGTGGACGATCGAACCGCTCGCCGCGCGGCTCGCCGCCGGGCACGGACGCGAGGACATCCAGCAGCGGCTGGCCGACATGGTGGAGATCATGGGCCACGCCCTGGGGCGCGGTGACGCGCTCACCTTCGCTCGCGCCGACGCCGAGTTCCACTCGCTGCTCATCCAGGTCGCGGGCAACCGCATGCTGGAGCACCTCTCCGGCATCGTCTCCGCCGCCCTCCACGTGTCGGGCGGCCCGGCCACGGGCTGTGACCGGCCGAACGAGACCTCCCTGGCCCACCATGGCCGCATCGTCGACGCCCTGGCCACCGGCGACGGTGCCGCGGCCGAGGCGGCGATGCGGCAGCTGCTCACCGTCCACCCCGAGGTGGAGCGTGTGGTGCCCGCCCCGCGCGAGCACTGACCGCACACCGCGGGGCGTCGCGGCCGAAAGGTGTTTCCTTCCCCGGCATCGCTCGGCCGGCGAGTCGTCGTCCGTCGGACCCCGCAGGATCTTTCTCGATCCGCGGGGTCCGACGGCGCGACGCGGTGAGGCCTTGAGGGCGGTGCTGGTCGAGGCCGCCCACAGTGGTGACCTCTCTGCACCCCAGGGTGACCTCCTCTGTCCGTGTATGACAGTTTTTGAGTGCTTACGTGGTGTGACTCGGGCCACGCAGATTGGGCGTAACGCTCGCGGCGGCACCGCGATGACCTAAGAGGTGACAGCCGCGGAGGGAATACGGACGCCATTCATGGCGCTGTGCATCTTCCCGGCCCCCGCCCGCGCCGTCGGCCATCCCCAGTCGGCGGTCGGCTCCTGTCCGTCGTGGACGGGGCCGGAAGTCGTTTTCCAACATTCCGAGAGGTTGTTCGTGTCGGCCAGCACATCCCGTACGCTCCCGCCGGAGATCGCCGAATCCGTCTCTGTCATGGCGCTCATTGAGCGGGGAAAGGCTGAGGGGCAGATCGCCGGCGATGACGTGCGTCGGGCCTTCGAAGCCGACCAGATTCCGGCCACTCAGTGGAAGAACGTACTGCGCAGCCTCAACCAGATCCTCGAGGAAGAGGGTGTGACGCTGATGGTCAGTGCCGCAGAGCCCAAGCGCACCCGAAAGAGCGTCGCAGCGAAGAGTCCGGCCAAGCGCACGGCCACCAAGACGGTCGCGGCGAAGACGGTGGCGGCCAGCAAGGCCACCGCCTCCACGGCTGCCCCCGCCGCGCCTGCCGTCGACGATCCGGCCGAGGAAACAGCGCCTGCCAAGAAGGCCGCTGCCAAGAAGACGACCGCCAAGAAGGCGGCCGCCAAGAAGACCGTCGCCAAGAAGGCGGCGCCCGCGAAGAAGACCGCCGCCAAGAAGGACGACGCCGAGCTCATCGAGGAGGAGGTGCTCGAGGAGGCCAAGGGCGGCGCGGAGGAGCCCGAGGGTGCCGAGAGCGCCGGCTTCGTGCTGTCCGACGAGGACGAGGACGACGCTCCCGCCCAGCAGGTCGCCGCAGCCGGTGCCACCGCCGACCCGGTCAAGGACTACCTCAAGCAGATCGGAAAGGTCCCCCTGCTCAACGCCGAGCAGGAGGTCGAGCTGGCCAAGCGCATCGAGGCGGGTCTCTTCGCCGAGGACAAGCTCGCCAACTCCGACAAGCTCGCGCCCAAGCTCAAGCGCGAGCTGGAGATCATCGCCGAGGACGGCCGCCGCGCCAAGAACCACCTCCTGGAGGCCAACCTCCGTCTGGTGGTCTCCCTGGCCAAGCGCTACACCGGCCGCGGCATGCTCTTCCTGGATCTCATCCAGGAGGGCAACCTCGGTCTGATCCGCGCGGTCGAGAAGTTCGACTACACCAAGGGCTACAAGTTCTCCACGTACGCCACCTGGTGGATCCGTCAGGCGATCACCCGCGCCATGGCCGACCAGGCCCGCACCATCCGTATCCCGGTGCACATGGTCGAGGTCATCAACAAGCTCGCGCGCGTGCAGCGCCAGATGCTCCAGGACCTGGGCCGCGAGCCCACCCCGGAGGAGCTGGCCAAGGAGCTCGACATGACCCCGGAGAAGGTCATCGAGGTCCAGAAGTACGGCCGCGAGCCCATCTCCCTGCACACCCCGCTGGGCGAGGACGGCGACAGCGAGTTCGGTGACCTCATCGAGGACTCCGAGGCCGTGGTCCCGGCCGACGCGGTCAGCTTCACGCTCCTGCAGGAGCAGCTGCACTCCGTCCTCGACACCCTGTCGGAGCGCGAGGCGGGCGTCGTCTCGATGCGCTTCGGTCTCACCGACGGTCAGCCGAAGACCCTCGACGAGATCGGCAAGGTGTACGGCGTCACGCGTGAGCGCATCCGCCAGATCGAGTCCAAGACCATGTCGAAGCTCCGCCACCCGTCGCGTTCGCAGGTGCTGCGGGACTACCTCGACTAGGTCGCGGTCGTACGACGTCGAAGGCCCGGCACCCCGAGGGGTGCCGGGCCTTCGACGTGGGGCGGAGCGGGTGCGGCGCTCCGTCTACTGGATCACTCTGGGTTTCCCATGAACACCTCAGAGTGAGGAGTACGCATGCGTCGTCCCTTTGTCCGTGCGCTGGCCCGGCCGCTCGTCCTGGCGGCCGCCCTGTCCGCGATACCGCTGGCTGCCGTCGCCCCGGCGGCCGCAGACGGCATTGTCGTGGGCGGCTTCCCGGTCGATGCCTCCGAGAGCCCCTGGGTGGTGGCCCTGTCCAGCCGTGACCGGTTCGGGGGTACGCGGTCGGGACAGTTCTGCGGCGCTGTGGCGGTCGGCCCGAAGACCGTTCTCACCGCGGCCCACTGCCTTTCTGAGGACGCGCTGGGGGCACCGCCGGAGCAGACGCGCGACCTGAAGGTCATAACGGGGCGTACGGATCTGCGCTCGACCGAGGGCCGGGAGATCCCCATACGCGAAAGCTGGGTGAATCCGAAGTACGACAGTGAAAGCAACGCCGGGGACTTCGCCGTGCTCACCCTCGCCGAGTCGCTGCCGCGCGACGCGGTCATGGGCATGGCCGCCGCGGGCGATCCGGCATACGAAGCCGGTACCGGCGCCATGGTCTACGGCTGGGGCGATGTCACAGGGGCCGGGGACTACGCCGCCGGACTGCGGGCCGCACGCGTGCACGTGCTGCCCGACACCCTCTGCGAGGAGGCCTACCCCGGCATGGGCGGCGGCGCGTATCTGGCCGACGCCATGGTGTGTGCGGGGGAGAAGGTGGGCGGTCGGGATGCCTGCCAGGGGGACAGCGGGGGGCCGCTGGTCGCCCAGGGCAAGCTGATCGGGCTTGTGTCCTGGGGGAGCGGCTGCGGACGGGCCGGCAGCCCGGGTGTCTATACGCGGGTGTCCGACGTCATCCGGAGGCTGGGCTGGGAGAGCGCCGCACAAGAATCGCATTAGGGGCTCTGGCGGAGCCCGAGCGGGACCGCCTGGGACGAGGACGGGCGGCCGACCCTGACAGCAGGGGCAGCCGCCCGGTCATCGGCCTGTATCGGGCTGGCTCGTCGCGGACGGAGGGTCAGCGCTCTTCTTCGTTAGCGGTGCCCGGAACGGTGGTGAGGCGTTCCGTCTCGTCCTGTATCTCAGCGGCGATCTTCTTGAGTTCCGGCTCGAACTTGCGGCCGTGGTGGGCGCAGAAGAGCAGTTCTCCGCCGCTGAGCAGGACCACGCGCAGGTACGCCTGGGCGCCGCAGCGGTCGCAGCGATCAGCGGCCGTCAGCGGGCTCGCGGGGGTCAGAACAGTAGTCACGTCGCCTCTTCTCTAGCTCGACGAGCTGTCGTACCAGGGTCAACATCCAACCAGCCCGAAAACGTTCCCGCTCGCGGCTTTTCCTCGAAAGATTTTTCCGAGGCGGCTGTGTGCTGCCGGGTGGCGGCGAATGTGCCGTATTGCGTGTCTATGTGTCTTACGGGTTCGCGCAGTCTGTCGGTGTCGGTCCTCCCGGCTGGCTTGCCGGTTTGTTCATGAGGACGTGCCCGGAGCCTAAATGGTTCATGCCTCGAAGGGAACGTGATGTGTGCTTCACTCCATCGAGGGATCGAACGTGTATGCGACTCTGGACTAGTCTGAGTTCGGAGCGAGGGTGGCGTTACAACGGCTCTACCAGGCCTCGGTACCCTCTGAGCGGCAACCGAAGCCGTGCCCTTACCCAGATGGGCCCCCAATGAAATTCAGCGAGGAGCGAACCGCGTGACCGCCGAAACGTCCGTGCCGTCCACAGCGCTGCTGGCAGGAGCAGACCGGGACGGTTCCAACTACACCGCGCGGCACCTGCTCGTCCTGGAGGGGCTGGAAGCCGTTCGCAAGCGACCTGGCATGTACATCGGCTCGACGGACAGTCGTGGCCTGATGCACTGCCTGTGGGAGATCATCGACAACTCCGTGGACGAGGCCCTCGGCGGGTACTGCGACCACATCGAGGTGATCCTGCACGACGACGGCTCGGTGGAGGTGCGGGACAACGGCCGGGGCATCCCGGTCGACGTCGAGCCCAAGACCGGCCTCTCCGGTGTCGAGGTCGTCATGACCAAGCTGCACGCCGGTGGCAAGTTCGGCGGCGGCTCGTACGCGGCCTCCGGCGGCCTGCACGGCGTCGGCGCCTCTGTCGTGAATGCCCTGTCCGCCCGGCTGGACGTCGAGGTCGACCGCGGCGGCCACACCCACTCCATCAGCTTCCGGCGGGGTGTCCCCGGCGCCTTCGCCGCGCTGGGACCGGACGCGAAGTTCGAGCCGAAGAGCGGCCTGCGCAAGGCGAAGAAGATCCCCAAGACCCGCACCGGCACGCGCGTGCGGTACTGGGCCGACCGCCAGATCTTCCTCAAGGACGCCAAGCTCTCCCTGGAGAACCTGCACCAGCGCGCGCGTCAGACGGCGTTCCTGGTGCCCGGCCTGACGATCGTCGTCCGGGACGAGTACGGCCTCGGCGAGGGCGGCAGCAAGGGCGAGGAGTCCTTCCGTTTCGACGGCGGCATCAGCGAGTTCTGTGAGTTCCTGGCCACCGACAAGCCGGTCTGCGACATCCTCCGCCTGACCGGACACGGCACCTTCAAGGAGACCGTCCCCGTCCTCGACGAGCACGGCCAGATGACTCCCACCGAGGTCACCCGCGAGCTGGGTGTCGACGTCGCACTGCGCTGGGGGACCGGCTACGACACGACCGTCAGGTCGTTCGTCAACATCATCGCCACGCCCAAGGGCGGCACCCATGTCGCCGGCTTCGAGCAGGCCGTCGCCAAGACGGTGAACGAGGTGCTGCGCGCCAAGAAGCTGCTCCGCGTCGCCGAGGACGACGTCGTCAAGGACGACGCCCTGGAGGGCCTCACCGCGGTGGTCACCGTCCGCCTCGCCGAGCCGCAGTTCGAGGGGCAGACCAAGGAGGTGCTCGGCACCTCGGCGGCCCGTCGCATCGTGAACAACGTGGTCTCCAAGGAACTCAAGGCCTTCCTCACCGCCACCAAGCGGGATGCCGCCCAGCAGGCCCGCGTGGTGCTGGAGAAGGTCGTCGCCGCCGCGCGCACCCGCATCGCCGCCCGCCAGCACAAGGACGCGCAGCGCCGCAAGACGGCACTGGAGTCCTCGTCGCTGCCCGCCAAGCTCGCCGACTGCCGCAGCGACGACGTGGACCGCAGTGAGCTCTTCATCGTCGAGGGAGACTCCGCGCTCGGCACTGCCAAGCTCGCCCGGAACTCCGAGTTCCAGGCGCTTCTGCCGATCCGCGGCAAGATCCTCAACGTCCAGAAGTCGTCCGTCACGGACATGCTCAAGAACGCCGAGTGCGGCGCGATCATCCAGGTCATAGGAGCGGGGTCGGGCCGGACGTTCGACATCGACGCGGCCCGCTACGGCAAGATCATCATGATGACCGACGCCGATGTGGACGGCTCCCACATCCGCTGCCTGCTCCTGACGCTGTTCCAGCGCTACATGCGGCCCATGGTCGAGGCGGGCCGGGTGTTCGCCGCGGTGCCGCCGCTGCACCGGATCGAGGTCATCCAGCCCAAGAAGGGCCAGGACAAGTACGTCTACACGTACTCGGACCGTGAGCTGCGCGACAAGCTCATGGAGTTCCAGAGCAAGGGCATCCGCTACAAGGACTCGATCCAGCGCTACAAGGGTCTCGGTGAGATGGACGCCGACCAGCTGGCCGAGACGACCATGGACCCGCGTCACCGCACCCTGCGCCGGATCAACCTCTCCGACCTGGAGGCCGCGGAGCAGGTGTTCGACCTGCTGATGGGCAACGACGTCGCCCCGCGCAAGGAGTTCATCTCCAACTCGGCGGCGACGCTGGACCGGTCGCGTATCGACGCGTGACCGCTGTGCTGGGCCAGAGCCGGGGACGGGTGACTTTCGTCCTCGGCTCCAGCAGCGGATTCGGTCACCTGATGGGGTGAAGGGCAGAGGGAAGAAGAGTCAGGGATCTTCCCGGTCTGTCCATGCTTGGGCATGCACGCAAGCAACGATCGTTCCTGCGAAGGCGGGGGCGGTCCCGAGAGTTCGTTCGAGAAGACCGAGGATCGCTACCCGTACGACGATCCCTGGTACGACGCCCTGGCCTCCGGCTGGGGCGAGTCGGGTGGCGCGGCGGAGCTGGTGACGCCCGTTCCGGCGGCGCGTACGGAAGGGTCCGAGCCCGCGGACCGGGCGGTGGCCGCGGGCCAGGTCTACCTCGAGGTACAGCGCAGCGCTGCCTTTCAGGAGGTGCGCAGCCGGTACCGGAGGTTCGTGGTGCCGGCGGTGGCCGGCTTCTTCGTCTGGTACGTGGCGTACGTCGTCGCGGCGACGACGGCTCCGGGACTGATGGCCCGGCCCGTGGTGGGCGCGGTGAACGTGGCGATGCTGGCCGGGCTCGGGCAGTTCCTCAGCACCTTCCTGCTGACCTGGGCGTACGCCCGGCATGCACGCCTGCGCAGGGATCGGGCCGCGCTCGAACTGCGCTGGGAGACCCAGGAACTGGCCCGCAGCGTGCGAGGCGGTGCGTCGTGACGGGCAATCATCAGACGCTGGCGCTGCTGCTGTTCAGCGGGTTCGTCGCCATCACGTTGGGGATCACGGCCTGGGTGAGCCGCAACCGGCATGGTTCGGCGGAGGAGTTCTACGCGGGCGGACGTCTCTTCTCGCCCATGGAGAATGGTTTTGCCATCGCCGGCGACTACATGTCGGCCGCCTCCTTCCTGGGCATCTCCGGGCTCATCGCGCTCTTCGGCTACGACGGGCTGCTGTACGCGGTGGGCTTCCTGGTGGCGTGGCTCGTGGTGCTGTTCCTGGTCGCCGAACTGGTGCGCAACTGCGGCAGGTTCACCCTGGCCGACGTCGTCGCCGCGCGGATGCGGGAGCGGCCGGTGCGGATCGCGGCGGGAACCTCCTCCGTCACCGTGTCCGTTCTGTATCTGGTGGCGCAGATGGTGGGTGCGGGCAGCCTGGTCGCGCTGCTGCTGGGCGGGGCGAGCGAGGCGGCGCAGTCCTGGACCGTCATCGGTGTCGGGGCGCTCATGGTCGTCTATGTGTCGTTGGGAGGTATGCGGGCCACCACGTGGATTCAGATCGTGAAGGCGGTCCTGCTGATGGGCGGGGCGATCGCCCTCACCGTGCTCGTCCTGGTGCGGTTCCACGGTGACTTCGACCACCTGTTGCGCTCCGCGGCGGAGCACAGCGGTCACGGGGACGCGTTCCTGGCGCCGGGGCTGACGTACGGCGGGGACTGGACCGCCCGTTTCGACTTCATCAGCCTCGGTCTCGCCCTGGTGCTGGGGACGGCCGGGCTGCCGCACATTCTGTCCCGGTTCTATACCGTGCCCACCGCGCGGGCGGCGCGGCGTTCGGTCGTGTGGGCGATCGGGCTCATCGGCGGCTTCTACCTGATGACGATCGTCCTCGGCTTTGGTGCGGCGGCGATTGTGGGACCTGAGGCGGTACGCGGCTCGAACGCGGCCGGCAACACGGCGGTTCCGCTGCTGGCACTCGACCTGGGCGGCGGCGCGGATTCCACCGGAGGAACGGTTCTCTTCGCGATCGTCGCCGCCGTCGCCTTCGCCACCATCCTCGCGGTGGTCGCCGGAGTCACGCTCGCCTCCTCGGCGTCCGTGGCCCATGACCTGTATGCGTCACTGCGCCGTCGGAAGGCCGAGCAGCGCAGCGAGGTGAGCGTCGCACGGGCGGCCGCGGTGGGTATCGGCGTGGTCGCGATCGCGCTCGGCATCCTCGCCCGCGACCTCAACGTCGCCTTCCTTGTGGGGCTCGCCTTCGCCGTCGCCGCGTCCGCCAATCTGCCGGTGCTGCTCTACTCGCTGTTCTGGCGTGGCTTCACCACCCGTGGCGCGGTGTGGGCCGTCTACGGCGGGCTCGTTCCGGCCGTGGCGCTCGTGCTGCTGTCACCGGTCGTGTCGGGCAGCCCCGAATCGCTGTTTCCGGGCCTGGACTTCCAGTACTTCCCGCTGCAGAACCCGGGCCTCGTCTCGATCCCCCTGGGCTTCCTCGCGGGCTGGCTCGGCACGGTCACCTCGGCGGAGGCACCGGACGAGGCCAAGCACGCGGAGACCCAGGTGCGGTCCTTGACCGGGGCGGGTGCCGTGTAGGAACCGGAGCCCCTCCCGACCGTGTCCTCAGGCGCGGGTCGCCCACACGTAACGGTGCTCCGGGCGGCCCGCGTCGCCGTACTTGAGGGTCAGCGTGGCCCGTCCCGTGCGTTCCAGGAGCTTCAGATAGCGCTGAGCGGTCTGACGGCTCACCCCTGTCCGTTCGGCGATCTCCTGGGCCGACAGAGGGCCCTCGGCGTTCATCAGGGACTGCCGTACGAGCTCGGCGGTGGTGGGGGAGTGCCCTTTGGGCAGATCCGGCTCCGACGGCGCGGACAGCGCGCCGAAGATGCGGTCCACCTCGGCCTGTTCCGCCTCACCGCCGCTGTCGAGGGTCCGGCGCAGCTCCGCGTACGCCTCCAGCTTGGCGCGCAGCCCTGCGAAGGCGAACGGCTTGACCAGGTACTGCAGCGCGCCCTGCCGCATCGCCGCCTGGACCGTCGAGATGTCGCGAGCCGCCGTGACCATGATCACGTCCGTCTGGTGGCCGCGTCGGCGCATCTCCTGCACGACCGCGAGACCTGTCTCGTCGGGCAGGTAGTGGTCCATGAGGACCAGGTCCACCTGAGGCAGCGCCTCCAGCTGACGCAACGCCTCGGCCGCGTTGTGCGCCTCTCCGGCGACACGAAAGCCCTGCACCTTCTCGACGTACGCGGCGTTCACCCGCGCGACCCTGGTGTCGTCGTCCACGACCAGGACCTCGATCATCGCGACTCCTCCTCGGCGGTGGCCGGTTGGCCTGATGGCACGGTGAGGGCCGGTTCCGGGTCCGGTTCGGCCGGCGCCAGCGCCTCGGGCAGGACGACGGTGAACTCAGCGCCGCCGCCCGTAGCCTCGCCCACGGTGGCCGACCCTCCGTGCCGCTCCGCCAGCCTGCGGACCACGGCGAGCCCGATGCCCCGCTCCCGGTGCGCGGGCGGCCGCTTGGTGGACCACCCTTCGGTGAAGATCAACTCTCGCAGCTCCGGCGGGACTCCGGGCCCCGTGTCCCGCACCGTGAGCACCGCGGTACGCCCCTCGGCGTGCAATTCGACCTCCACGCGCGCGTGCGGCGTGCCCGCGACGGCGTCGAGCGCATTGTCCACCAGGTTGCCGACGATCGTGACCAGCTCCCGGGCGTCGATCACCCGGTCCGGGAGCCGGGTGTGGCCCGAGATCCGCAGCGCGACGCCCCGCTCGGCGGCGACGGTCGCCTTGCCGACCAGCAGGGCGGCCAGCAGCGGGTCCTTGATCTTCTCGGTGACCTGTTCCGCAGTGTCCCGATGGGCGCCGACGACCTCTCCGACGAACTCCACGGCGTCGTCATACATCTCCAGTTCGAGCAGCCCCAGGAGGGTGTGCATACGGTTGGCGTACTCGTGGTCCTGGGCGCGCAGTGCGTCGATCAGGCCGCGCGTGGAGTCCAGCTCCCGGCCGAGCTCCTCCAGTTCGGTGCGGTCGCGCAGGGTGGCCACGGCGCCGCCGTCGCCGGTCGGCATGCGATTGGCCACCAGGACGCGCGGGCCGCGCACGGTGAGCAGGTCGGTGCCCATGACCCGGCCCGCCAGCACGTCGGCCGTACGGCCCGCGCCGAGCGCCTCGTCGGGGGAGCGGCCCACGGCCTGGTTCCCGATGCCCAGCAGGCGCTGCGCCTCGTCGTTCAGCAGGCGGATGCGGCCGGTGCGGTCCAGGGCGACGACACCCTCCCGGATGCCGTGCAGCATCGCCTCGCGCTCCGCCAGCAGGCCCGCGATGTCCGAGAAGGCCAGGTCCCGGGTCTGCCGCTGGACCCGCCGGGAGATGAGCCAGGCGGCCAGCGCGCCGACGGCCAGGGCACCGCCGGCGTACGCCAGCAGCTCGGGGATCGCGTGGATGAGCCGGGCGCGGACACTGTCGTAGGCGATACCCACGGAGACGGCTCCGACGATGTCCCCGTCGCCGTCGCGCAACGGCACCTTCCCGCGCGCGGAACGGCCCAGGGTGCCCTCGTCGATCTCCATGACCTCCTGGCCGGCCAGCGCCTCGCTGGGGTCCGTCGAGACGTGCCTGCCGATCTCCGCGGGCTCGGTGTGCGACCAGCGCACGCCCCGCCGGTCCATCACCACCACGTACTCGGCCTTGGTGGCCTTCCGGATCCGTTCCGCCTCCCGCTGGACCGGCCCGTCGGCCGTCGCGGGCGTCCGCTGCAGCTCCTCGGCGAGCTGCGGCTGGGCCGCGGTGGTCTGCGCGATCGCGAGCGCTCGCCGCATGGCCTGGTCGTCCAGCTGGTCACTCAGCGGTGCGAGGAACAGTCCGGTGGCGAGCACCGCGACTCCCGCGGCGATCGCCACCTGCATCAGCAGCACCTGCGAGAACACCCGGCGTGGCAGGCCGAGGCGCAGGCGGCGCATGGGGTGAGTCCGGCTCATACCCATGACGGTACGTGGGGGAACGGTTCTGCCGTAGAGGGAGGTGTGGACCTCGCGTCCGGGCCGGCCCGCGCCACCCTCGGGCGGGCCGGAGGTCAGCTCGCGAGTGCCGTCGGTGTCAGTTCGCGCACGGCCACCACGTCCATACGCGCTGGGGCGCCGAGGACCGAGGTTCCGCAGCTCTCCGGGCGGGGCGGCAGGGACGCGCCCTGGGCCACCACGACCCGCCAGTGGCGTCCGTCGGCATGCGCCACGGTCACCTCCCAGCGAGGCGCCGCACCGTCCGTCCGTACCGCGTTCTCGGTCCGTACGACGCTCAGCGCGTCCGCCGCGAACTCCCGCACCGCCGTACGCACCGCCAGCTCGGCCGCCTGACCGGGCCGTTCCCAGGCCGAGCTCCCGCGGCACCCCTCCAGGACGATCCGGCCCTCCTGGACCCCGTGCAGGACCTCCTTGACGGTGTGGGCCTCGGCGCGGCCGTATGCGTAGCCGTACGGCAGGACGAGCACGGTCGGCGAGAAGCGATGACCGCCCAGATGAGTGACCTCCCAGATGCCCCCCACCCCGAAGGCGGCGAGCTCGGCCGCGAGGGGACGGCCGAGGAGGGCGCAGCAGCGGTCGCGCTTGCCGTTGGTGCAGACGAGCGCGAGCGGACCGCCGGTGTGCGGGCGGCCCTGAAGCGCGGTGTCGAAGGTGCGGTGGTCACCCGAACCGAGCGCGGTGAAGTCGAGGTCGAGCAACCGCTCCGGGTCGGCGGTCGTGGCCGTGTGCAGCCACGCGTTGCCCGGCGTGGTGTGGGCGGCGTACAGCCGACGCACCGCGGGCGTGCCGCAGTCGGCGTGGCGCCCGGGGCGGCGGATGAGCGCGATCCGTACGCCCGTGCCCTTGGCGGTCGCCTCCAGGGCTCGGCCCAGTGCGGGGTCCAGGTGGCTCGAAGTGAGCGCCCTGGCGCCCCACGGACCCGGCTGTTCCAGCAGGAGCCAGGTCCTTGCTGTGGCCGCGGTTCCGGAAATGGGCTCGTCGAAGTCCCGCGAGACGGTCGCGCACGTACTCACAGAGGTGAGCCTAACCTGACTTCGTGCAGGGTGACTTCCGGCCCCGTTCGTGTCCTACTCCGGCAAGGGCTGCGGCGGCTTCGCGCCCACGTAGTGTCCGCTGGGACGCATCCGCAACGGCCGCTCCCGGTACTCCTCCAGCGCGTGGGCGATCCAGCCCGCCGTACGGGCCATTGCGAAGATCGTCTCCCCGGCCGTGGCCGGCATCGCGCAGGACGTGGTGAGCACGGCCAGTGCCAGGTCGACGTTGGCGTGCAGCGGGGTGTGACGGGCGGCGGTGGCCGCCACGTCCCGTGCGGCGGCCAGGGCGGGCGCTGCCTGGGGGATGTCCTCCAGGAGGCGGAACAGGGCACGCGCGCGTGGATCCTCGCCGGGATAGAGCCGGTGCCCGAGGCCCGGGATGCGGCGGCCGGTCCGGAGCTCCTCCGCGACCACGGGCGCCGCGTCGCCCTGGTCGAGGACGTCGAGCAGCATCCGATGGGCGAGCCCGCTGGCTGCCCCGTGCAGGGGGCCCTCGATCACGCCGAGCCCGGCGGAGACGGCGGCGTAGGCGTGTGCGCGGGCGGACGCCGCCACGCGCACCGCGAGCGTCGACGCGGCCAGGTCGTGGTCGACGAGCAGGCCGAGAGCGGTGTCCAGGGCGCGTAGCGACACCTCGTCGGGGTCCCGCCCGCTGAGCCGCGCCCACAGACGGTGTGCCAGCGGGCCCTCGCCGCGGTGGGCGCGGCGCACGGGCGGGAGGGCGGCGACGACGGTGGGGATCAGGACGCGTGCCGTGCCCAGCACGGCTTCCTCGGAGAGGTCGAAGCGCAGGGGGTCCGCGGTTGCGGCGGCGATCACGGCGACACGCAGCCGGTCGGTGGCGCCGGTGTGTTCGGGCAGGGCGTCGACGGCGCGGCGGGCGACGGAGACGGATGCCTTGGGTGCGTCGAAAGTGACGCCCGGGTGCAGGTGCCCGGTCCACAGCCACTCGGCGATCTCCTCGTAGGAGTGGCGTGCGGCCAGCTCGGTCGCGTCGACACCACGGAAGTAGTACCGGTCCTTGTCGATGAGCGTGATGCGGGTGCGTACGGCCAGGTCGGTGCCGGTGCCCGAATTCCCTCCGGTCTCCCGCCTGTTGCGCCGGGCGAGTGCCTCCACCTCACCGGCGTCGAACGTGCTGCCCCGGCCGCCGGGCACGCGCTCGCTGCTGAGCTGACCGCGGCTCACGTAGGCGTACACGGTCTCGGGCTTCACGCCGAGCAGTTCGGCGGCCTCCTTGGTGCTCAGCCGCTGTTCCCGCCGGACGGCGTCCGGTTCTTGATCGCGCATGGGATTCACCGTATCGGCCTGGACGACACATTGATTGAGTCAATATTGACAGCAATTAGTCAAGCATAGACAGTCAAATCAAGTTCAGGGAGGAAATCATGTCCGTCAACAGGTCCGCAGCCATCTCTGTCGACGTACCGCGGGGACTCGCGGGTGTCGTCGTGACCGACACCCAGATCGGTGACGTACGGGGTCTCGAGGGCTTCTACCACTACCGCCAGTACTCCGCCGTCGAACTCGCCCAGTCCCGCGCCTTCGAGGACGTCTGGCATCTCCTGGTCCACGGGGAACTGCCGGACGGCGAACGCGGTGCCGCCTTCGCCGCCGAGACGGCGGCGCTGCGGCGGCTGCCCGCCGAGGTGTCGGCGGCGCTGCCCGCCATCGCGGCGGCCGGCGGACGCTCGGGCCCGCTCGCCGGGCTGCGTACGGCGCTGTCCCTGCTGGGCGCGGCGCAGGACTTCCGCCCCGTGTACGACATCGACGCGGACCGGCGCCGCACGGACACCGTCGTGGCGGCCGCGGCCGTACCGACCGTACTCACGGCGCTGCACCGCCTGGGGAAGGGACTGGAGCCGGTACCACCGCGCGAGGACCTGCCGTATGCGGCGAACTACCTCTACATGTTGACGGGCTCGGAGCCGGACCCGCAGCAGGCGCGGGCGATCGAGCAATACCTGATCTCAACCATTGATCACGGATTCAATGCATCAACCTTCACCGCCAGGGTCATCGCGTCCACCGGCGCCGACGTCGCGGCGTGTCTCGTGGGGGCGGTGGGAGCGCTGTCCGGGCCGCTGCACGGGGGTGCGCCCAGTCGGGCGCTGGACACGCTGGACGCGATCGGCACGGTGGACCGGATCGACCCATGGATCCGGGAGCGTGTCCTCGCCGGTGACCGCATCATGGGTTTCGGCCACCCCGTCTACCGTACGGAGGACCCTCGCTCCCGCATGCTGCGGGGCATTGCTCAGCAGTTCGGTGGTCCTCTGGTGGACTTCGCGGTGGAGGTCGAGCGCCGGGTGGAGGCGATCCTGGCCGAACTCAAGCCCGGGCGTGAACTGCACGCCAATGTCGAGTTCTACGCCGGCGTGGTGATGGAGCTCTGCGGCTTGCCCCGCGAGATGTTCACACCGACCTTTGCGGCGGCGCGGGTGGTGGGTTGGAGCGCCAACATCCTGGAACAGGCGCAGGACCCGAAGATCATCCGCCCGGCGGCGCGGTATGTGGGGCCGGGGGCGCCGGTCAAGGTGCCGGAGACGGCCTGACGAACGCGTGCGGCCTGGTGTCGTTCCGACGCCAGGCCTCATCGGTGGGGATCGAGCAGGCGCGGGATGCCGGTCTGCTCGCCCGACGGGCTCCGGTTCGCTCAACGGTTGTGGGCGGCCGGGGCGATGGACGGCACGAGTCTGGGGTGGACGCGATCTCGTGCGGTGATATCAGGCGTCGGGGATGTCTGCCTTGGCGCGAATCAGGGTCTCCCGGCTCACGATCACGATGCGCTCGTAGTCCGCGCGGGAGGCGTCGGCAGGCAGTTCACGCTCCAGCGCCTCGGTGGCCTCCGTGCCGATGACGGCGAAATTGCCGTCGCTCAGCTCGAAGAGGTCAGGGCAGTTGGCTCCCGAGGTACTGCCACGGGCGCTCGGAGGCACACCGATGCGGCGCACGATCTTCAAGGGGTACCGGTCCTTACGGAGGTTCGGGCACTGTATCGCGCTGCATTCTGACAGGTGCGGCTGCCGCAAGGGGCGCAAACTCACTCAGGCGTCCCAAGAGTTGACCCGTGTGACATACGGCAGCGTGGTGATCATGCTCCCGTGACATCGGCCGTGCGTGTGATCAAGCGGATCACACGCTGTCCGGTCATCAGGTCGATGGCGGGTTGCCCACCACCCACCACTCGTCGGTGTCGGCTTCGTCGAGGTCTCTGATGAGACCGTCGACCATCAGCCCGATCCTCGCCTCGTCGGACGACTGCTTCAGAGTCGCGCGCTGGGCCCTCGAGGCCTCCCAGTACTCCCGGAGGAGGGGACTCTGGAAGATCTCGCGCAGGCGTCCGAACAGCTCCTCCTGGTCCAGGATTCCCGCTTCGTAGAGGTGGTAGAGGTTGACGTACCAGGCGTTCGCGTAAAAGAACTGGCGTCGCTTCTCCGCCGGGATGCTCTTGTCGTAGGTGTCGATCACCGCGGCCAGCGAGGGATCGTCGATCGCCTTGGCCAGCAGTTCCCAGTGCATGCGCTGCTGATGTGCGATCGTCGTGCGGCGGGATGCGAGTTCTTCCAGTTCCAGTCGCTTCACTTGCAGGCGGGCCTCCTCAAGACGCCGCTGGCGGGCAACCAGCGTCACCGTGGCGGTCGCGAGCATCAGACCGGCTGCGGCGGAGGCCAGCCTCCCCGCGGTGTTCTTCCGTGTGGCCATGTCAACCCCCGAATCAGGCGGCCGTCCGCCGGTCGTCGGGGTGCGGGTCGACTGGAGGGGACCGGCGAGCGGTGGGCGGCGCTTGCCGTCTCCCAGAGTGCCGAGCGGCTCTGATCGGCGGGGAGGCGGAGAGGAGGCGCACGGAAGGAAGCGAGGGTCGCACGAACCGGCGCCTTGCCGAACGTCTGCCCCGCAAGCGCTGCTAACAATCGTTCACTTCGCGGGGATTCTTGGTGCTCGTATCCTGGGGCGGCATTCAATTCTCGTAGGGTGCGCCGGACCGCGAACCGGTGCACGCGTAGGCGTGAGAGAGGTCGCACGGTGGGGGAGCGCCCGAGCCCGCAGCAGATCCCGGTCGTCGTACTCGCCGGATTCCTGGGCTCCGGCAAGACGACGCTCCTCAACCATCTCCTCCATCGCAGCGGCGGCAGCCGTATCGGCGCCATCGTGAACGACTTCGGGGCCATCGAGATCGACGCGATGGCCGTGGCCGGTGCGCTGGGGGACTCCACGGTCTCCCTGGGCAACGGGTGCCTGTGCTGTGCCGTCGACGCCAGTGAGCTGGATGTCTACCTCGAACGGCTGGCGCGGCCCGGCGCCGGTATCGACGTCATCGTCATCGAGGCCAGCGGGCTCGCCGAGCCACAGGAGCTCGTACGCATGGTGCTGGCCAGCGAGAATCCCCGCGTGGTCTACGGCGGCCTCGTCGAGGTTGTGGACGCCGCCGAGTTCGACGACACCCGCACGAAGCACCCCGAGATCGACCGGCACCTCGGCCTGGCCGACCTCGTCGTGGTCAACAAGATCGACAGGACGCCCGACGCCGGACACGCCCTCGCCCTCGTCCGCTCCCTCACCGACGGTGCCGCCGTCGTCCCGGCGACGTACGGCCGTATCGATCCGGAGTTCCTCTTCGACTGCCGACCGTCGCAGGAGCGCGTCGGACAGCTGTCCTTCGACGACCTGCACGACCACGATCACGAGGGCGAGCACGGCGACCATCTGCACGCCGCCTACGACAGCCTGTCCTTCGTCTCCGACGTGCCCCTGAACCCGCGCAGGCTGATGGAGTTCCTCGACAGTCGGCCCGAGGGGCTGTACCGGATCAAGGGGTACGTCGACTTCGGCGCCCACGACCCCCGCAACTGCTACCTCGTGCACGCCGTCGGCCGGTTCCTGCGCTTCTATCCCGAGCCCTGGGCCGCCGGCGCCGGCCGTGTCACCCAGCTCGTCCTCATCGGCTCCGACATCGACGCCCACACCCTCGGCAAGGAACTTCAGGCGTGCAAGAGCGACGCCCCACACGCCGACGAGCAAGGCATGTGGGGCGTCCTGCGCTACGTCCAGAACTCCGAGGAACCGGATTCCGACGATCCGTCCGAACCGTCGCCCTAAACCGGCCCCGCCACCGACGCCACCGGCTTCGCCAGCGACACTCCCGAGCCGTCGCGGCGCGGGTCGAGCTCGGGTAGGTCGGTCGGCGAGCCGTTCTTCTGCGCGGCCCGCGCCGGGGTGGCGCCCGCCCAGGCGAAGGACAGGCAGTCCTCGCCCTTCAGGAACCGCTGGCAGCGCACGCCGCCGGTGGCGCGGCCCTTGCGCGGGTACTGGTCGAACGGGGTCAGTTTCGCGGTCGTCTGGACGGAGTCGTCCAGCGTGCCGCGCGAGCCCGCGACCGTGAAGACGACCGCCTCCGCCGCCGGGTCGACCGCGGTGAAGGAAATGACCTTGGCGCCGTCCGTCAGCTTGATGCCCGCCATACCGCCTGCCGGGCGGCCCTGGGGGCGGACCTGCGAGGCCTGGAAGCGCAGCAGCTGTGCGTCGTCCGTGATGAAGACCAGGTCCTCCTCGCCGGTGCGCAGCTCGACCGCGCCGACGATCCGGTCGCCCTCCTTGAGCGTGATGACCTCCAGCTCGTCCTTGTTGGCCGGGTAGTCGGGGACCACGCGCTTGACGATGCCCTGTTCCGTGCCGAGTGCCAGGCCGGGGGAGGACTCGTCGAGCGTGGTCAGACAGACGACCGTCTCGTCGTCCTCCAGGGAGACGAACTCGGCGAGCGGCGCGCCTCCGGCGAGGTTCGGGGCCGTCGCCGTGTCCGGGAGCTGCGGAAGGTCGACGACGTTGATCCGGAGCAGGCGGCCGGCCGAGGTGACCGCACCTACCTCGCCGCGGGCCGTGGCCGGCACCGCCGAGACGATCACGTCGTGCTTGGTGCGCCGAGCGTCGGCGTCCTCCGCGAACGGCTCGCCGTTCGCCGTGCGGGCCAGCAGGCCCGTCGAGGACAGCAGCACCCGGCACGGGTCGTCCGCCACCTGGAGCGGTACGGCCGCGGCCGGGGTCGCCGCGGACTCCAGCAGGACCGTACGCCGCTCGGTGCCGAACTTCTTGGCCACCGCGGCCAGTTCGGAGGAGACCAGCTTGCGCAGCTCCGCGTCCGACTCGAGGATCCGGGTCAGCTCCGCGATCTCCGCGGTGAGCCGGTCCTTCTCGGCGTCCAGCTCGATGCGGTCGTACTTGGTGAGGCGGCGCAGCGGTGTGTCCAGGATGTACTGGGTCTGGATCTCGCTCAGCGCGAAACGCTCCATCAGGCGTTCCTTCGCCTGCGCGGAGTTCTCGCTGGAGCGGATCAGGCGGATCACCTCGTCGATGTCCACCAGCGCCGTGAGCAGGCCCTCGACCAGATGCAGCCGGTCGCGCTTCTTGCCGCGGCGGAACTCCGAGCGGCGGCGCACGACCTCGAAGCGGTGGTCGAGATAAACCTCCAGGAGCTCCTTCAGGCCCAGCGTGAGGGGCTGGCCGTCCACCAGCGCGACGTTGTTGATGCCGAAGGACTCCTCCATGGGCGTCAGCTTGTAGAGCTGCTCCAGGACCGCCTCCGGCACGAAACCGTTCTTGATCTCGATCACCAGGCGCAGCCCGTGCTCACGGTCGGTGAGGTCCTTGACGTCGGCGATGCCCTGGAGCTTCTTCGAGCCGACCAGGTCCTTGATCTTCGCGATCACCTTCTCCGGGCCGACGGCGAAGGGCAGCTCGGTGATGACCAGGCCCTTGCGGCGCGCCGTCACGTCCTCCACGGACACCGTCGCCCGCATCTTGAACGTGCCGCGGCCCGTCTCGTAGGCGTCGCGGATCCCGGACAGGCCGACGATCCGGCCTCCGGTGGGCAGATCGGGGCCCGGAACGTGGCGCATCAGGGCGTCGAGATCGGCGTTCGGGTGCCTGATCAGGTGGCGGGCGGCCGCGACGACCTCGCGCAGGTTGTGCGGCGGCATGTTGGTCGCCATACCGACCGCGATGCCCGAGGAGCCGTTGACCAGCAGGTTCGGGAAGGCGGCGGGCAGAGCCACCGGCTCCTGCTCCTGGCCGTCGTAGTTGGGGGTGAAGTCGACGGTGTCCTCGTCGATCGACTCCGTCATCAGGCTCGTCGCCTCGGCCATGCGGCACTCGGTGTACCGCATCGCGGCCGGCGGGTCGTCGTTGCCCAGCGAGCCGAAGTTGCCGTGGCCGTCGACCAGCGGCACACGCATGGAGAAGGGCTGGGCCATGCGTACCAGGGCGTCGTAGATGGAGGCGTCGCCGTGGGGGTGCAACTTACCCATGACCTCGCCGACGACGCGGGCGCACTTCACATAGCCGCGGTCGGGGCGTACGCCCATCTCGTTCATCTGGTAGACGATGCGGCGGTGGACGGGCTTGAGACCGTCACGGGCGTCCGGCAGGGCCCGGGAGTAGATGACCGAGTACGCGTACTCGAGGAAGGAGCCCTGCATTTCGTCCACGACGTCGATGTCGAGGATCCGCTCCTCGTATGAGTCGTCGGGCGGCGGGGTCTTCGTGCTGCGGCGGGCCATCGCTGCCGGCTCCTCCTGGTTTCTGGTCGCTCGCCTACGGGGGCGCTCAGGTCGCTGTCGCGCCCCTTCGGCTCACGCTTGCTGAAGCGTTCGACGGATCTGACGCGGTCCATTGTGGACCGCGCCACTGACAACGCGGACCCTGGACCCCGTCGTCGGCCGCCCGGCCCCGCGCTGCCCGCAGGCTACGCCCTCGCGCCGGGTGACCCGCTTCTCGCTCTCGGCGTACGGGCTCCGGGAACTTCACACCTGGTCGGCGCGCTTGCATACAGTGGCAGGACGGCAGGAAATCGGCGGTTTCACCGACCGCACCGCGATCGAAGGGACGTACATGCCCATGGGTCACACGGCCACAGCCCAGGCAGGCTCCGGCGGCCTGACAGCGACCGAGCACCGCCTGGCCAATGGCCTGCGCGTGGTGCTCTCCGAGGACCACCTGACCCCGGTCGCGGCGGTGTGCCTCTGGTACGACGTCGGCTCGCGCCACGAGGTCAAGGGACGTACCGGTCTGGCTCACCTTTTCGAGCACCTGATGTTCCAGGGCTCCGCGCAGGTGAAGGGCAACGGGCACTTCGAGCTGGTGCAGGGCGCCGGCGGCTCGCTGAACGGCACCACCAGCTTCGAGCGCACCAACTACTTCGAGACCATGCCCACCCACCAGCTGGAGCTCGCCCTCTGGCTGGAGGCCGACCGGATGGGCTCGCTGCTCGCGGCCCTCGACGACGAGTCCATGGAGAACCAGCGGGACGTCGTCAAGAACGAGCGCCGTCAGCGCTACGACAACGTTCCCTACGGGACCGCTTTCGAGAAGCTGACCGCCCTCGCCTACCCGGAGGGCCACCCGTACCACCACACGCCCATCGGCTCGATGGCCGACCTGGACGCCGCGACCCTGGAGGACGCGCGCGCGTTCTTCCGCACGTACTACGCGCCCAACAACGCGGTGCTGTCCGTCGTCGGTGACATCGACCCGGAGCAGACGCTCGCCTGGATCGAGAAGTACTTCGGCTCCATCCCCTCCCACGACGGCAAGCCGGCCCCGCGCGACGGCGCGCTGCCCGAGATCATCGGCGAGCAGCTGCGCGAGATCGTCGAGGAGGAGGTCCCGGCGCGCGCCCTGATGGCCGCCTACCGGCTCCCGCACGACGGCACGCGCGCGTGCGACGCGGCCGACCTGGCCCTCACCGTCCTCGGCGGCGGCGAGTCGTCCCGCCTCTACAACCGGCTCGTACGGCGTGACCGTACGGCCGTGGCGGCCGGATTCGGCCTGCTGCGGCTGACCGGAGCGCCCTCCCTGGGGTGGCTGGACGTGAAGACCTCCGGTGACGTCGAGGTGCCGGTCATCGAGGCCGCCATCGACGAGGAGCTCGCCCGGTTCGCCGAGGAGGGCCCCACGGCCGAGGAAATGGAGCGCGCCCAGGCCCAGTTGGAGCGCGAGTGGCTGGACCGGCTCGGCACGGTCGCCGGCCGCGCCGACGAACTGTGCCGGTACGCCGTGCTGTTCGGCGACCCGCAGCTCGCCCTGACCGCCGTCCAGCGCGTGCTGGACGTCACGGCCGAAGAGGTCCAGGAGGTCGCCAAGGCCCGCCTGCGCCCCGACAACCGCGCGGTGCTCGTCTACGAGCCGACCGCCGCCGAAGCCGCCGAAGCTGGCGAAGCTGCCGAACCCACCGACGACAACAACGAGGAGGCGGCCCAGTGACCGAGCTCGCCACGATGGAGTTCCACCCCCAGCCCCGGGCGGGCGAGGCCAGGCCGTGGGCCTTCCCGGCGCCCACGCGCGGGACGCTCGACAACGGTCTGACGGTCCTGCGCTGCCACCGCCCCGGCCAGCAGGTCGTCGCCGTCGAGGTGCTCCTGGGCGCGCCCCTGGACGCCGAGCCGGCCGGTCTCGACGGCGTCGCCACGATCATGGCGCGGGCCTTCTCCGAGGGCACCGACAAGCACTCCGCCGAGGAGTTCGCCGCCGAGCTGGAGCGCTGCGGCGCCACCCTCGACTCGCACGCCGACCACCCCGGCGTCCGCCTGAGCCTGGAGGTCCCCGCCTCCCGCCTGGCCAAGGCCCTCGGCCTGCTCGCCGATGCACTCAGGGCGCCCGCATTCGCCGACAGCGAGGTCGAGCGGCTCGTGCGCAACCGCCTCGACGAGATTCCGCACGAGCTGGCCAACCCGTCCCGCCGTGCCGCCAAGGAGCTCTCCAAGGAGCTGTTCCCGGCGACCTCGCGCATGTCGCGCCCGCGCCAGGGCACGGAGGAGACGGTCGCCGTCATCGACTCCGCGGCCGTACGTGCCTTCTACGAGAAGCACGTCCGGCCCGTCACGGCCAGCGCAGTCGTCGTCGGCGACCTCACCGGCGTCGACCTCGACGCGCTGCTCGGCGACACCCTGGGCGCCTGGACCGGTTCCCCGGCCCAGCCGCGCCCCGTGCCGCCGGTGACCGCCGACGACACCGGCCGGGTCGTCATCGTGGACCGCCCCGGCGCCGTGCAGACCCAGCTGCTGATCGGCCGCGTCGGCTCCGACCGGCACGACCGCGTGTGGCCTGCCCAGGTGCTCGGCACGTACTGCCTGGGCGGCACCCTCACCTCCCGCCTGGACCGTGTCCTGCGCGAGGAGAAGGGCTACACCTACGGCGTGCGCGCGTTCGGCCAGGTGCTGCGCTCGGCGCCCGACGGCAGCGGCGCCGCGATGCTCGCCATCAGCGGCTCCGTCGACACGCCGAACACCGGTCCCGCCCTGCAGGACCTCTGGACGGTGCTGCGCACGCTCGCCGAGCAGGGTCTGACCGATCCCGAGCGGGACGTCGCCGTACAGAACCTCGTCGGGGTGGCGCCGCTCAAGTACGAGACCGCGGCGGCCGTCGCGAGCACGCTGGCGGACCAGGTCGAGCAGCACCTGCCCGACGACTACCAGGCGACGCTGTACCAGCAGCTCGCCGCGACGGGCACCGTCGAGGCCACCGCGGCGGTCGTCAACGCCTTCCCGGTGGACCGTCTCGTGACCGTCCTCGTCGGCGATGCGGCGCAGATCAAGGAGCCTGTCGCGGCCCTCGGTATCGGCGAAGTCACCGTCGTCACGGCCGAGTAGAAGGCCTGACAGCGGCACGCGCGCGTAGGGGCCCTGGTGACGAAAGAGTCACCAGGGCCCCTTTATGTCCCAATTGAGGGAGAGGCTACCTGTCTGACCTGTGGCATGCGCTACAAAAGCCGTGTTCCGTTTGGGGATTGAAAGATGCCCCGTTTAGCGTCTTCCGGGCTGTCCGTCAGGCAGTGCGCCGCGCCCGCGGCACCGGACAGTCATCGCCGAGTCCCCGAACGGCGCGAGCCAGGGGAGCCGGGGACCCAACGATGCAGTCCCTGGGGTGAATCGGACGCCCGCGCGCAGCGAGGGGGTCCGTAGGAGACCTTCCTGCTCCGAACCCGTCAGCTAACCCGGTAGGCGAGAAGGAAGGAAAGGACCAGCCACTTCATGGCGTTCACCCGCGCCACCGGGAAGCATCGTCGTCCCAGCCGGATGCAGCGCACGACCGCCCGCGCCGCGGGCGTCGCCGCGCTCACCACCACCGGCGTCGTCGGCACTCTGGCCGCCCCCGCGCTCGCCGCCGAGCCGGCGCTCGAACAGACCGGCCTGCTGCCGGTCGTCACCATCGGCGACTCGGTCGCCGACCAGATCGACGCCCAGGCGGCCGCCCAGCAGCAGGCCGCCGAGGAGGCCGCCGCCGAGAAGGCGGCCGAAGCGGCCGCCGAGAAGCGCGCGGAGGAGCGGGCCAAGGAGGCGCGCGAGGCCAAGGAGCGGGCCGCCCGTGAGGCCGAGCGCAAGCGCCTCAACACCTATGTGCTGCCCATCACCGGCTCCTATGTCTCCACCGGCTACCAGTCCGGCGGCTCCCTGTGGTCCTCCGGCAGCCACACCGGTGTCGACTTCCACGCTGCGAGCGGCACGCCCGTCCACGCGGTCGGTTCCGGCACCGTCGTCGAGGCCGGCTGGGGCGGGGCGTACGGCAATCAAGTCGTGATCAAGATGAACGACGGTACGTACACCCAGTACGGCCACCTGTCGTCCATCGCCGTCTCGGTCGGCCAGACGGTCACCCCGGGACAGCAGATCGCCCTCTCCGGCGCCACCGGCAACGTCACCGGAGCACACCTGCACTTCGAGGCCCGTACGACCGCCGAGTACGGCTCGGACATCGACCCCCTGGCCTACCTCCGCTCGCACGGTGTGAACGTCTGACGACAGGCGGCTGCGCTGCCCGAAGCCCTGGCTCCCCGAGCCGGGGCTTTCGGCGTTTCAGGGGTCTGTTTGTCCAAAAAATATCCATGGATTCCGGCCCGCCATCGGAAATTCCGGCTCTTTGCAATAGAGTCACTGAACACACGTCAATCGTCGACGTTTCACGGGGATTAAGGCGGAGGTCGGTCATGCGTATTCCGGCGCACTCGGTGTGCACGGCGATCCGGGACGACATCGTCGCGGGTGTCTACGAGCGTGGCGGCCGGCTCACCGAGGAACTCCTCGCGCGCCGCTACGGCGTCTCGCGCGTCCCCGTCCGGGAGGCCCTGCGCACCCTGGAGGCGGAGGGCTTCGTGGTGACCCGGCGGCACGCGGGCGCGTGCGTCGCGGAGCCCACCGAGCAGGAGGCCTCCGACCTGCTGGAGATGCGCATGCTGCTGGAGCCGCTCGGCGCCGCCCGGGCCGCCCAGCGGCGCACCGAGGCCCATCTGAAGGTCCTGCGCGGTCTCGTCCGGCTGGGCCAGGAGCGGGCGAGGAGGGGAAACAGCGAGGATCTGCGCTCGCTGGGCGGCTGGTTCCACGAGACGCTCGCCCAGGCCTCCGGAAGCCCCGCGCTGATCGCCATGCTGACCCAGCTGCGACACAAGATCGCCTGGATGTACGCCGTGGAGGCGCCGGCCAGCCCCGTGGAGTCCTGGACGGAGCACGGCGCGATCGTGGACGCCGTGGCGCGCGGCGACGGCGAGCGCGCGCGGGCCATCACGGCCCTGCACACCGAGCGCGCGACCGGCGCGCACCGGCTCCGGTTCGCCGGCGGCCAGGATCGCACCGACCGTGTGAGGACTTCGCAACACCCCGTAAACATGTCCAGCCTGCGGCATTAACATATGCGCCGTATACAAAGAGGAGATATTCGGTGGCGGTGTATTTCCGCTGCCCTTTTTCTGGCGCGCCGGGAATTCACGTCCGCGCGTCACAGGCATGCCCGCGTGAATTGCGTCGCACCCGCCGTGGAAACGCGTGAGGCCGCTGCGGGA
>NZ_JBQQCE010000870.1:0-1675 GCF_052245645.1 Streptomyces sp. KR55
TCACCAACGTCGAGGCATCCATGTCGTCGCCGTCGTCGCTGCTGCACTGGACCCGCCGGATGATCGAGATCCGCAAGCAGAACCACGCCTTCGGCCTCGGCTCGTACACCGAACTCCAGTCCTCCAATCCCGCGGTGCTCGCCTTCCTGCGGGAGTACGAGGACGACCTGGTGCTGTGCGTGAGCAACTTCGCCCGTTTCGCCCAGCCGACCGAGCTGGACCTGCGCGAGTTCAGCGGCCGCCATCCGGTCGAGCTGTTCGGCGGGGTCCGTTTTCCCGCCATCGGCGAACTGCCCTACCTGCTGACCCTGGGGGGCCACGGCTTCTACTGGTTCCGGCTCGTCCGCGTCGCATCTCGCATCGGCAGACGGCTGTGAGAGTGCGCCGACGAAAGGAGGCGTCACCATGACGAAGACCGCAACTCTCCGCCCCGGCAGGTATGAGCTCACGCAGTCCATGGCCTCGCTGGACGGGCTGCTGCGCGAATGGCTGCCCCGGCAGCGCTGGTTCGCCGGCAAGGACCGGCCCGTCACCGACCTGCGCCTGCTGTCGCTGACGGAGCTGTTCCCGGGCTGTCTGCATCTTCTGGTGCACGCCGGTCACACGGGCGGCCACGCCGGTCTCGCGGTGGTACCCACCCCCGGCGGCACTCCCCCGCCCGGCGACTGCTACCAGCTGCTCCTCGGGATCCGCGAGCACGCCTCACCACGCCTCGGCCGGGCCCTGATCGGCCGTGCCCACCAGGGCCCGCTGGCCGACATGACGGTCTACGACGCCCTGCAGGATCCCCGGACGGCGCAGCTGCTCCTGGAGCGGCTGCGGCACCCCGGCACGACGGGGCCCCTGCGCTTCGAGGCCGACCCGGCCAAGCCGGTCCCGGCCGGTCTGGTGCCCCGCGTGCTGGACGCCGAACAGTCGAACTCCTCACTGGTGTACGGCGACGAGTTCATCCTGAAGGTCTTCCGACGCATCCAGCCCGGCGTCAACCCCGACCTGGAGGTGCCGGGCGCACTGGCCGGGCAGGGCTGCGACCGGGTCCCGGCTCCCGTGGCCTGGTTCCGGACGACCCAGCCGCAGAAGGCGACACTCGGCGTGCTGCAGCCCTTTCTGCGGGACGCCTCCGACGGCTGGACGCTGGCCCTGCACGCGCTCGGCACCGGCGACGACTTCACCGCCCAGGCCCGTGAGCTGGGCCGGGCCACCGCGGAGGTGCACCTCGCGCTGGCCGCGGCCTTCCCGTCCGGCGGGCGCTGCGAGAACGGCCGTACGGCGGCCGCCATGACCGACCGGCTGGACGACGCGGCGCACAGCGTGCCGGGGCTGCGGCCGTTCGTGCCCGGGCTGCGGTCCGCGTTCAGCGCCCTGCTGACCTGCGATCCGGGGCCGCCCGCCCAGCGGATCCACGGCGATCTGCACCTGGGGCAGGTGTTGCGCGCGGGCCGTGAGTGGTTCGTCATCGACTTCGAGGGCGAACCGTCCCGCCCGCTGGCCGAGCGGCGCAGCGCCCAGTCGCCCGTCCGGGACATCGCGGGGATGCTGCGTTCCTTCGACTACGCGGCCCGCCAGCGCCGCCCGTGGCGTCCGCGGTGGGCGCGCCGGTGCAGGGAGGCCTACTGCGCGGGCTATGCCGCCCGGGCCGGCTGGGACCCGCGAAAGAAGCACGGCCTGCTCCGGG
>NZ_JBQQCE010000871.1:0-1660 GCF_052245645.1 Streptomyces sp. KR55
ATCCGACGAGTCCCTCGCCGCCCGGCTGAGAGGGGCATCGGATGTCGAAGTCGCCCATTCCACCGCCCTGCTGATCGCCCGGCACTGGCCCTCGGTCCACTCCTACGCGGTCGTCTGCCTCGCCTCCTCGGCGAACGTTGCCGCCATGGTGACCGCGGCCGCCTTCCATCAGGTCTTCGACCGTCTCACGCTGGGCGAGCCGGGCATCGCGCTGCGCCCGCTGCTTCTGGTGACCGTGCGGGACACGGTCCGGCGATGGGCCTCGGAGGAGCGAATATCCGGTGTACTGCCGGAGTTGCAGAAACCCGCGGGGGGCCGTGGTATGCGGGCGGCCAAGTCCATGACACCCGAAAACCGCAAGCTGGCCGAGCGCGCATTCCAGGCCCTTCCCGGACCCGCCCGCTGTCTGCTGTGGCACACCGAGGTCGAGGGGGAGCCGCTCGACTTCCCCGCCGGACTCCTCGGCATGGACACCGACACGGCGTCGGCCACCCTCGAACTGGCCCGGGACAAATTCCGCGAGGGCTGTCTACGGGCCCACCAGGAACTCGCACCGAGCAAGGACTGCCGTTTCTACAACCGTCTCCTCGACGTCCCGATCCGCCGCGGCAGGGCACTGCTGCCGGACGTTCAGCAGCATCTCGCCGAGTGCCGCCACTGCCGGGACGCAGCCGAACAACTGAGCCATTTCGAGGCCGGGTTGGACGTTCTGCTCGCCGAGGCGGTGCTCGGCTGGGGCGCCCGTCGCTATCTCGAGTCGCGACCGGGCCGCACCCCGCACCGACCGCGTGCCCGCGGTCGGCGCGCCGCCCGGCACTCCGGACGGGGGAGAGGAACGGCACGCCATCGCATCCTGGACCGCATTCCTATCCCCACCGTGGCGGGCCGCTCCTCGCGGGCCGTGCGCACCGGAGTGGGCATCGTCTCCGCCGCCCTGCTCGGCACCGTCCTCGCCACCAGCCTGTCGTCCTACGACGGCGACACCGACACCACGGCCTCCGCCGGCGCCAACGACGACCGCGACTCCGCACCCGGCACCGGCGCTCAGGCCCCGCCCACCGTGTCCGCCACGCCGCCCGGCACCGCACAACTCCCCACCGAACCCCGGCAGACCAGGCTGCGCAACGCCGCCGCCGACCTGTGCCTCGACCTCCGGGACGAGGCCGAGGCCGGTACCGGGGCCGAGCTGGCGGTGTGCTCGGCCGACCTGACCCAGCAGTGGACGTACGAGAACGCCGGGCTGCTGCGCAGCGTGGCCGACCCCGACCTGTGCCTGGACTCGCACGCGGACGCCGGTGTCGTCATCCTCGGCACTTGTGCCGCCGCCAGGAGCGAGCGGGGCGACGACGTGCGCTACGACCTCACCGTCCGCGGCGAGCTGCTGCCCCGCTGGGACGAGCAGCTCGCGCTCTCCTCCACCACCGGTGAACCGGGCGCCGACATCATCGTCAAGGTCCGCGACGGCTCCACCGCCCAGCGCTGGCTGACCGACCCCGAACCGGCCGACGCCGGGTCCCTGTCGGTCGCGGAGACGACCGATCCGTCCACGCGACCGGTGGGACTGTCGGGCGGTTCCTAGTGCCGCGCGCCGCGCCGGGGAACAGCTGCGAAAGTCCGGCTCCGGCCGGGCGCCCGCCGGTGTGCGTGGCGGTCATGCGGA
>NZ_JBQQCE010000872.1:0-1652 GCF_052245645.1 Streptomyces sp. KR55
GTCCGGGCTGCTCGCGGAGCAGAAGCAGAAGGCCCGCGTCACCGCCGAGGACGCCTCGGCCGGGCCCCGCACGGTGGAGGCCACCCGGCTGACGCCCGGTGATGTGATCGAACTCGCGGTCGACGATGTCGTACCGGCCGACGCACGTCTGCTGTGGGAGGACGGCCTGGAGGTGGACGAGTCGGCGCTGACCGGCGAGTCCCTGCCGGTGAACAAGCAGACGGAGCCGACCCCGCGCGCCGCGGTGGCCGACCGCCGCTGCATGGTGTTCGAGGGCACGACCGTCGTCGCCGGACAGGCCAGGGCCGTCGTCGTGGAGACCGGCGACCGTACCGAGGCGGCCCGCGCCGTCCACCTCGCCGCCCGCACACCGCCCGCCGCGGGCGTCCAGGCCCGGCTGCAGGAACTCACCCGCAAGGCACTGCCGTTGACCATGGCGGGCGGCGCCGCGGTGACCGGCCTGTCGCTGGTGCGCGGCGCACCGATACGCCGGGCCGTCAGCGGTGGCGTCGCGGTGGCGGTGGCCGCCGTCCCCGAAGGACTGCCCCTGGTGGCCACGGTCGCGCAGTTGGCGGCTGCCCGCCGACTCAGCCGACGGGGCGTCCTGGTCCGTGCTCCGCGCACGCTGGAGGCTCTCGGCCGGATGGACACGGTCTGCTTCGACAAGACCGGCACCCTCACCGAGAACAAGTTGCGCCTGGTCCGCGTGACCGACGTGGACGGGGCGGTCCGTACGCCGGACCAGGCCGCGGACTCGGTCACCATGCGGGTCGCGGTGCGCGCCTGCCCCCAGCCCGAGGAGGGGCCCGACCGGCCCGTGCACGCCACCGACGAGGCGGTCCTGGACGCGGCGCCGCGCGACCCCGAGTGGGTCCAGACCGAGGGCAGGCCGTTCGAGGCCGGCCGGGGCTACGCCGGCGCGGTGGGCCACGCGGCGGACGGTGAGCGCATGCTCGTCGTCAAGGGCGCGCCGGAGACCGTGCTGCCCGCCTGCCACGACGTCCCCGACCACGCCTCCGGCAAGGCCCAGGAGCTGGCCCGCGACGGGCTGCGCGTCCTGGCGGTCGCCCAACGGCGCCTGGCCGAGGACGAGAAGGACATCGAAGCGTGCGAAGCCCCCCTGGAGAAGCTGGAGTTCACCGGACTGCTCGCGCTGGCCGACGTAGCGCGTGAGACGTCCACTGCGCTCGTGCACGGGCTGCGCGAGGCGGGCGTACGACCGGTGATGCTGACCGGCGACCACCCGCAGACCGCCCGGGCGATCGCCCTCGACCTGGGCTGGCCCGAGGACACGGCCGTGATCACCGGCGACGAACTGGCCGCCGCCGACCGCTCGGAACGCTCCCGCATGCTGCACGACGTGGGCGTCGTGGCCCGGGTCGCGCCCGAGCAGAAGCTCCAGGTCGTCGAGGCGCTGATGGACGCCGGCCGGGTCGTCGGGATGGTCGGCGACGGCGCCAACGACGCCGCTGCCATCCGCGCCGCCGACATCGGCGTCGGGATCAGCGCCCGCGGCTCGGCGGCCGCCCGCAACGCCGCCGACATGGTGCTCACCGATGACGACCTCACCGTCCTCGTCGAGGCCGTCGCCGAGGGCCGCGCCCTGTGGCACAGCGTCGCCGACGCCGTCGCCATCCTGATCGGTGGCAACG
>NZ_JBQQCE010000873.1:0-1622 GCF_052245645.1 Streptomyces sp. KR55
CGTCGGGGCGACGCCGACCGACATGGCCATCGGCGGCGGCATGGTGGCCTCGGCCGTCCTCAGCGGCGGGCTGCTCTGGGTGCGCCGCCGCTCGGAGCAGCTGAACTGAGGCCGGGCCGGCCCGGAGGCCTCTCACGTGCAAGGCCTTCGCCACGTATCCCGACGTCCCGACGGAATCCGTGGCGAAGGCCTCTGCGGTGGCGGCGAATGGATGCCGCGGTAGGGGCCCGTCAGCCCCTGGCCTCGGGGAAGAGACTGAGGAACGGCTCGGCCGAGGCTGTGATGCCACGGCTGTAGGGCGCGTCGAAGTCCCAGATCAGGAAGAGCAGGAAGGCGATCAGCGCGGAGAACAGGCCGGCGAGGATCAGCTCGCGTGGTGTCCGCCGGATCTGCAGGGCGAGGATCATCCCGATGGTGACCACTGCTCCGACGACGAGGCCGAACCAGACCACGCCCGGCATGGTCGGCGCGGTCGAGTCCGCGCGGGCGGCACGCGCCTGGTCCGCCGCGGCCACCTGGTCGAGGAGCGGCTGGTAGGCCTGGGCCTCGAAGTCCGACTTCGGCTGGTAGTCCGTCACGTCGGCCCGTACGCGGTCCAGGAGCTCGGTGCCGCGTTCGGTGACCTTGCCGTTGTCGGCCATCGCCTGCCACTCGGTGGTGACGACATGTCCTACATAGGCGTTGACATCGTCCCGGATGCGGTCACGGACGTCGGCAGGGTAGACCCGCACCCGCTCCGAGATCTCGTGCAGCGCCTGGGCCTCCGCCCGGACGTGCTCCTGGGCGACGCTGCGGGCCTCCCAGACACCGGCGATGGCCAGGCCCAGGACGATGGCGTAGACCACGCCGATCCACATCGTCATGTACTCGATGACGTCCGGCGTCTCGGAGGGATCCTCGTCCTCGGACGCCGATCGGTGGCGTAGGAGGGTGATGACGACCACCACGGCGCAGGCGGCCAGCATCGCGAGGGTGAGAACAAGCCATTCCGGCAACGGGTTCCTCCAGGGATCAACGCGGCCGCAGCGCGGCGACGGCGATCACCGCGGGCGCGGTGATGAGCAGGACGTAGGTGACCGGCGACCGGCCGTGGTGCGATGGCCGGTTACGCGGCGGGGTGCGGTACTCCGGGTAGCTCACCGGGGTGACCGAGGGGCGCGGAGTGGGCGACGGCTTCGGAGTCGGGGTCGGCTTCGGGGTGGGCGTCGGAGTCGGGGTGGGAGCGGCGGGCGGTGCGGGCCGGGGAGCCGACGGGGGAGGCGATGGCTCTGGCGTCGGTTTCGGTGGTGGCGGTGGCGGTGGTTCTGGAGGGGGCGGTGGGGCCGGTTTCGGCGGCGGAGACGGGGTGGGTGTCGGTGTGGGCGACGGGCACATCGGGGGAGTGGGCCACGTGTGGCTCCCCGCCACCGCCACCGCCTCCGTGCCGCCGGGTCCGGTCGAGGCGTACGCACAGGCGTCGGCCGTAGCGACACCGGCCGGGGCGTCGACGAGGACCCAGGCCAGTGTCACCAGGGCCAACACCCGTACGGCGACGGGCGAACGGGTCGGTTCGGATCCATGCACGACGGAGATCATGAGGCGTCGAAGGCCGCCGCACGCGCCCCGGCCGGGGGATTGCCCCG
>NZ_JBQQCE010000874.1:0-1618 GCF_052245645.1 Streptomyces sp. KR55
GTCACCGTGGCTTTGGTGCCCTTCTCCACCTGGTCCTCGTAGTCGACGTCGAGGTCGACCGTGATGAGCCGCTCGGTACCGGTCCAGCTCAGGATGTCGCCGCTCAGGGCGTCACCCGGGGAGAGCTGCGTCTTGGCCACGCGGCGGGCGCCGTCGGCGACCACCGCGTCACCGGGGCTCAGCGTCCCCGTCTCCTCCCGGTCCAGGTCGTTCTGCCACTCCTCGACAGCGTCGGCGGTGGTGGAGGTGAACTCGTCGTCCACCGTGAAGCCGTCGTAGCCGAGCTTGGAGAGGTTCTCCTCCAACATCTTCACGTCGCTGCCCTCGCTGCCGTCCCGCAGCGTCCGGTACAGGGGCGTGGAGCCGTACAGCAGGGGGACCTTCTCCTGGTCGACCTTGTACACGGTCTCGCCGCGCTCGATGGTCGTGCCGTCGTCGGGCAGCCAGGTCACGATGCCGGAACCGTCACCGCCGGAGGACGAGTCGCCTTGTGCGGGCTGACCGCCCGGTGCGGACTGCCCGTCGGCGGCGCCGGAGGCCGGGGCCCGGACCACGGATTCCTCGCCGTAGCCGAGGTTGCCGTCCACGGTCTCGGTGCTGGTGAGCGTGGTCCGCTGCACCTTCGCCGTCGCCACCGGTCCGGAGGGGGCGGCGCTCGCGCCGTCGCCGGCGCCGTCCCCGCCCAGTGCGCCGGTGGCGGCCACGCCGGCCGCCGCGGCGACGGCGATCGCGATCAGCACGATCATCGACATGCGTACCGGGCGCCGCCTGCGGCGGGTCTCGGCCGACGCCTGGACGCTGTTGGCGTCGTCGTCCTGTGCCGCGAGTACACCCGGCAGTTCGTCCGGCGTACCGCTCGTCACCTCGTCGGAGGGGCGCAGTTCCAGGGCTCCGGGCGGATCGCCGGTGGCCTGCCGGCCGTCGGCCTCGTCGATGCTGGTCACTCGCCACCGCCCCTGCGGAGCATGAGGGAACCACCGGGGTTCTTGTCCATGCACTTCTGCTGGGCCTCGTTGAAGGCCGGGTCGCCCGGGCTGACACCGGCGGCCTCGGCGTCGACGATGAGCTGGTTGCCCTCGATCTTCGGGTCCTCCATCTTGGGCACGCCGTTCTCGCGCATGCACTTGGCCCACTCCGCGACCTTCGCGGAGTCGATCTCACCGCCGCCGCGGGCCTGCTGACCCTGCGGCATGAGGTCACGGCAGGCTTCCATGGCCTTCTGGTAGTTCGGGTCGTTCGGGTCGACGCCCTCACCCGGGACGATCTGGACCCGGCCGTTGCCGTCCTCCTTCGGGTCGGGGTAGTTGGGCACCCCGTTCTCGCGCATGCACGCGGCGTGGGCGAGGGCCTGCTCGAATCCGCTCTTCGGGGAGGCGCTCGACGAACTCGACGCGTTCTCCGAGGAGTCCTCGTCGGAGCAGCCGGTGAGCAGGGCGCCGGCCAGGAGGGCGGAGACGGCAAGAAGGGTGTGGGCGCTGAGGCGCTTGTGTGTGATGGGCATGGGAGAAGTTCTACGCGGCGTCCGGTCACACGGCGGATACAGAGCGGGGCCGTTCCGACGGGACCGCCGTCCGGCCGCTGCGGACGCGCGTCACCAGGGAAGACGGCGGCGGGGGGG
>NZ_JBQQCE010000875.1:0-1605 GCF_052245645.1 Streptomyces sp. KR55
CAGTGTGCGTATCCCTGCGTGACGCCTTGCCCCGGCGTGAAAATTGGGTTGGCGGCTGTCCGTCGACGTCGGCAGCACCTTGGGGGGTGGATCCCGCACCACAGTCTGACGCCGGAGCTGGCCTGAGGGGCCGTGCACTGTTGCCTCGAGCACGCCATTCAGCTTTCCGATGTCCCCTCCCGCTCCATGGGCAGCCGCCGCCTGCCCGGCATCCAAGTGGAAGCGAGGTGAGGACGGTGCCGGAGACACAAGAGCTCGGCACGGCCGAGGACTTGGTGGAGAGGGTCGCGGCGATTGATGTCGCGAAGGCGTCGGGGATGGTGTGTATGCGCCTGCCCCACGAGACCCGGACGGGACGTCGGGTCCAGGAGGTGTGGAACGTCCCGTCGACCACCACCGCGATTCTGGAGCTGGGCGACCGTCTGGTCTGCCAGGGTGTCACCCGGGTGGTGATGGAGGCCACCGGCGCGTACTGGAAGCCGTACTTCTTTCTGCTGGAAGCCCGCGGCCTGGAATGCTGGCTGGTCAACGCCCGTGACGTGAAGAACGTCCCGGGACGGCCCAAGACGGACAAGCTGGATGCGGTCTGGCTGGCCAAGCTCACCGAGCGGGGCATGCTCCGCCCCTCGTTCGTGCCGCCGAAGCCGGTGCGGCAGCTGCGTGACCTGACCCGCTTGCGCGCGGTTCTCAACCAAGAACGCTGTCGGCACAAGCAGCGGGTGGAGAAGATCCTGGAGGATGCGCAGATCAAGGTGACCGGCGTGCTCACCGACCTGTTCGGTGCCTCCGGCCGGGACATGCTCGCCGCCCTCATTGCCGGCGAACGCAGCCCTCGCGTCCTCGCCGATCTGGCCCGCGGCAATCTGGTCCGCAAGAAGGCCGCCCTGGCCGATGCTCTGACCGGGCAGTTCGAGGACCACCACAGCTTCCTCTGCCAGACGCTGCTGGACAGCGTCGACCACCTCACCGGGCAGATCGCGCGACTGGACGAGCAGATCACCGCTGCTGTTCAGGACCTGCCCGGACCGCAGGAACACACACGCCCCGGGCCCTCGCTCGTCGAGCGGCTCGATGCCATTCCCGGTGTCGGACTCACCACCGCCCACATCCTGCTGGCCGAACTCGGCCCGGACATGGCCGTGTTCCCCACTGCGGATCACCTGGCCAGCTGGGCCAAGCTCACCCCGCGGACCACGCAGTCCGGTGCCAAACGCGGCTCCAGCCCGACCGGCCGGGGCAACCCCTGGCTCAAGAGCGCCCTCGGTGAAGCGGCCAGCGCCGCTGCCCGAACCGACACCTACCTCGGCGCGCGATACAGACGCATCGTCAAACGCCGCGGGCGCAAGAAGGCCCTGGTCGCCATCGCCCGCTCAATCCTGATCATCGCCTGGCACCTGATCAATGATCCCGACACCACCTTCCGTGACCTCGGCTCCGACTACCACCAACGCCTGATCGACCCGAAACGCCGCACCCGCGACCTTGTCCGCCAGCTCAACGCGCTTGGCCACGATGTCACTCTCGCCCCCGCAAGCTGACCGCCATCTCAAGCTCTGGCCAACGAACGCGTCAGCATGCCCGTGACCTGGGGAATTTTCCATTCAG
>NZ_JBQQCE010000876.1:0-1602 GCF_052245645.1 Streptomyces sp. KR55
GGTCGGCGACGAGCGAGCCGCGCCAGGACGACCAGGCTGCCGGTCCGGTGGCCAGTGCGTCGGCCTCGGTCAGTGCGTGCAGCAGCTCCAGCGTGCTCTGCGTGCCGACCGCCTCGGCGACCGAGCGGACGGTGGCCGGATCCTCCAGGTCGCGCCGGGTGGCGGTCTAGATGAGCAGCAGGTGATGGCGTACGAGGGTGGCGAGGACGGCCACGTCCGCGCGGTCGAAGCCGATACGGGCGGCCACATCGCGCGCGATGATCTCGCCGGCCACCGAGTGGTCGCCGGGCCAGCCCTTGCCGATGTCGTGCAGCAGCGCGGCGACCAGGAGCAGGTCGGGGCGGCTGACCCGGCGGGTGAACTCGGAGGCGCGGACGGCGGTCTCGATGAGATGCCGGTCGACGGTCCAGATGTGCACGGCGTTGCGCTGCGGCCGGCAGCGGACCCGCTCCCAGTCCGGCAGCAGCCGGGTGATCAGGCCCTCGGCCTCCAGGGCCTCCCAGACCTCGATCGTGGGGCGGCCGGAGCCCAGCAGGGTCACCAGCTGTTCGCGCGCCTCGGCGGGCCAGGGCGTGGGTAGCGGGCGCACTCCGGCGGCCATGCGCCGTACGGCGTGCAGGGAGAGCGGCAGACCGGCCTGAGCGGCGGCGGCCGCGGCGCGCAACGGGAGCACGGGGTCGCGGTCGGGGCGCGCGGCCCGGGCGAGCACCACCTCGCCGTCCTGCTCCACCACCCCTTCGGCCAGCGGAGAGCGCTCGGCGACCTGTTTCCCACCGCCCAGCATGGAGCGCAGGCGTGGCCGCACGGCGCGTGACCGCAGCACGCGCCCCACTTCACGCCAGGTGACATCACTGGCGTACGAGATGACCCGCGCCGCCTCGTACACCTGCCGCAGCAACGTGTCGGCGTCGAGGAGTCCGACCTCGGCGGCGACCTGGTCCTGCTCCTGGAGCGCGAGCCGGTCGGTCGCGCGCCCGGTGGCCAGGTGCAGGGCGTCCCGGACGTCGAGCAGCCGGCGCCGGGCGTCGTCGAGGCCCTCGCGCGGGGCGTCGGCCAGCCAGGAGGCGGCGACGGCACGCAGGGCGGTGGCGTCGCGCAGCCCACCACGGGCCTCTTTCAGATCCGGCTCCAGGAGGTACTGCAGCTCGCCCTGGCGCTCGGCGCGTTCGGCGCACAGCTCCTGCAGTTCGGGCAGGCGTTTGGGGGCCTGATTGCGCCAGTCGGCGAGGACGGCGGTCCTGAGGCCGGCCGTGACGCCGAGGTCGCCGGCGATGTGCCGGGCGTCCAGCAGTCCGAGCTGGACCTTGAGGTCCTCGCCGGCCGTCTTGCGGGCCTCGGCCGGCGTACGGACGGAGTGGTCGAGGGCGAGGCCGAGGTCCCAGACCGGGTACCAGATGCGGTCGGCGAGGGCCGCGATCGCGGCGGGGTCACCGCCGTCGTGCAGCAGGAGCAGGTCGAGGTCGCTGCGCGGGGACAGCTCACCCCGGCCGTAGCCGCCGACCGCAATGAGGGACACCCCGCGCAGTCCTTCGGCTCCGGCGTCGAAGAGCCCGGCCAGCCAGTAGTCCGTCAGCTCGGCCAGGGCGGCACGGCGCGGCGGCC
>NZ_JBQQCE010000877.1:0-1599 GCF_052245645.1 Streptomyces sp. KR55
CTGGACCCTCAAGGACGGTGTGACCGAGGGCGCGTTCCTCACCCGGGACCTCGGCCGCTCCCGCAACCCGATCGACCTGCCCACGAAGAGCGATCTGGAGTGGGCGCTGAAGGACCCCGCCTACGACGTGGCGCCCTGGGACTCGACGGTCACCCGAGGTTTCCGCAACAAGCTGGAAGGCTGGGGCACCGGCCGGGGCAGCGTCTCTTGGCGCAACCACAACCGGGTGCACCGCTGGGTCGGCGGGGCCATGCTCGGCGGCGGCGCCGCCAACGACCCTGTCTTCTGGCTGCACCACGCCTTCGTCGACCTGCAGTGGTACCGCTGGCAGCGCCGGCACCGCGGGGCCCGCTACCTCCCCGCGACCCCGCCGGGCCCCAGCGACGAACAGCACAACCGGATCGTGGCACGCCACCAGAAGCTGCCGCCGTGGGACGTGACGCCGGACGAGCTGGAGGACGTCAGCCGGATCTACCGGTACGCGTGAGGTGACGTGGAGTCAGCAGCCGTGGGGAGATACGCCTGTTCATGGGAAAAGCCCCGGCGCCTGAGACGGTGCCGGGGCTTTCAGGTCAGGACGGCAGACGTCACAAGACGTCAGTGCCGTGCCGGGTCCTGTCGCTACTTGTGGCTCTGGTTCTTGCAGAAGTTGCCGACCGACTCGTTGAGCCCGCCGATCACCGTGACGGTGTTTCCGCACACGTTGATTGGCACGTGGACCGGAACCTGGACCACGTTGCCGGACAGGACGCCGGGCGAGCCTGCCGCCGCGGCCTTTGTGCCGGCGTCCGCCGCGGCGAGACCGGCCCCGCTGAGCACCACGGCGCTCGTGCCGAGAACGACAGCGCCAACCTTCGCGATGCGAGACATCACGTTCTCCTTAGTGAATCGGCAAGTGCGGCGGCAGAAGACGCGGCCGCGCTGCCCTTACAACGCGACGGCCCCGGAGCGGTCACGGCGATCTTCACGGGATCACCCGGTTTGTAGAGGGGCTTCGCCGGACGGGCTGTGGTTTCCGCTCGTGGCGGCCCACGCTTCCCGGGACGTGGTCCGGTCGAGCAAGGCCCTGGCTCGCTGTCAGAACTCCCTTCACGAAAGGCAGTTGGCCGGACGTGACCCCGGTTCGGCCACGCCCGCCAGCGTCACAACGTACCTTTCGTACGAAAGTAATGTCACTGGGCGTTTCATGTGTAAATCCCCATAAGCGTCGCCTACAGTTGGCAACTGTTGGTGACCGGTCCATCGCGGACTGTGTCTACTCAGAACGGAGAGGCAATGCGCAAGTACCAGAAGGCCGCAGTCGCCCTGGCTATGCTCGGCAGCGTCAGCTTCCTGGGCGCCGGTGTCGGCCACGCTGACGACGGGCACGGTAAGTTCAAGCTCAACAACAAGCAGCACCAGTCGTGCGACCAGAACGACTCCTATCAGGGGCTCCTTCACGTCGACGACATCAATGTCGATGTCGATGTCCTCCTCGCCGGCGGCAACCAGGACAACAGCGAGAAGGAGTTCCAGCACTGCGGCCAGAGCTTCGGCAAGTGATCGCTGGGTGATCCAGGCAGGCCCCGGGGTCCGGACCAGGTGCCCGAACCCCGGGGC
>NZ_JBQQCE010000878.1:0-1593 GCF_052245645.1 Streptomyces sp. KR55
CTCCGGTGGACCGGTGAAGCTCACGTGCCCGAACTCCCCGATCGAAGACAGCGTTGTTGCAGGACACGAACGCGATACGCGCACCATGTTACGAGTTGCCCACATTACCGTTACTCTCACATTCAATGTCCATTTATGTAGCAAATGCTCCGAGTTGATGGCCCGCCGACCCACAACCCGTTGCAGGCACTCACCAAACCCGCCACCCCCCGGCACACCAGCCGGCAACCCTCCGCCCCCACACCCGAAAGTGCGTAACAGAACCACAGACACACACCGCACCAACGCACCCCGAGGTCCTGGATGACCAAGCACCCTCGGTATGTGGATGGATCAAGGACCGTGTGGTCTCCGTCATCCCGTAGGAAGGCGGGGCTCACGTCGTCAAGGGCTCGGCATGGGCTCGCGCCGCCTCAACGGCATGGCGCGCCTGCCGTGCAGCGCGATCTGTCTGCGCGGCTCGGTTGCGTGCGTGATCCAGGTCGTTTCGCATCTGGCGTCGCAGTTCGGCCATGGCGTGGAGCCGGTGGGCCAGTTCGGTCGCGCGTGGTAGGCGTCGCGGTGAGCCGAGCACAGGCCCTTCCAGGCGGCAAAGGGCCGCATGGCACCCTCCCACGTGGTCTTGTCCAGCGACGCCTCGGCCTCAGGCTCATCTCCGGTGGACCGGTGAAGCTCACGTTCCCGAACTCCCCGATCGAAGACAGCGTTGTACGTGATGCTGCGGCGGCCACCCAGAAGGCGGGTGAGGTTCCGCATAGGGGCACTGAAGGGTGGCGCTGAACAGGTTCGGTCGGCGGTGATGCCGCGGCCCATGGGTCGTCCAGGCCAGTGGTCTGGACGTCGAGGACGACACGACGGGGATCGGCGAGCACTGCGCGCGCCCACCGTCGGATGCGCTCGCGCTCGGCCGGCCAGGTCGTCGGCCGACGGAGCGCACGGACGGCGTCGTCGAGGCGGAGATGGCGTTCGCGGGTGGACTGCACGTGCCAGCACCCGTCGCAGCCGGCCGCACTGTGCATGCTTCCGGTCGATCCTCAGGATCAGATGGCGGCCGCCGGCCTGGTCGGACTCGCCGAGCTGGTACGCGGCTGGCTCACCGGCGAAGTCGGCCGACGAACCTGCTGGACAGATCACAGAACCACCCTGGAGTACTAGGACGACTCGCGCACCACCAGTTCCGTCGGCAGCGTCAACTGCTGCCGGGCTGCGCCGTGCTGCGTGATGTCGGTGAGGATCCGGGCCATCGTGCGGCCCAGTTCCTCCACCGGCTGACGCACCGTCGTCAGTGGCGGGTTGGTGTGGCGGGCAAGGATGGAGTCCTCGAATCCGACGACGGCGACATCGCCGGGTACCTGGCGTTTCTGGCGGCGCAGTTCGGCCAGGGCGCCGACCGCCATGAGGTCGGAGGCGGCGAAGACGGCGTCCAGCTCCGGGGCGCGTTCGAGAAGCGAACGCATCGCGCGGCAGCCGCTCTCCTCGGTGAAGTCGCCCACTTCGACCAGGAGTTCCCTTGCAGGCACCCCTGCCTCCTGCAGGGCCGTGCGCCAGCCGGCCAGTCGGCTGCGGCCGACGTCCATGTCCAGCGGTCCGGTG
>NZ_JBQQCE010000879.1:0-1585 GCF_052245645.1 Streptomyces sp. KR55
GGGCACCTCCAAGGCCAACACCGCCATCCTGCACACCGGGTTCGACGCGGTCCCCGGCTCGCTGGAGGCACGGCTGGTCCGCGAGGGCGCCCGGCAGCTAGCCGCGTACGCCGCCGAGTCCGGCATCCCCGTCGAACCGGTCGGCGCCCTGCTCGTCGCCTGGGACGAGGAACAGCTCGCCGCGCTGCCCCGGCTCGCCGAGAAGGCCGAACGCAACGAGTACCACGCCGCCCGCCTGCTCGGACCCGCCGAGCTGTACGTCCGCGAACCCCACCTCGGCCCGGGCGCCCTCGGTGCCCTGCACGTGCCCGGCGAGAGCATCATCTGCCCCTGGACGACGACCCTGGCGTACGCCACCCAGGCGGTCCGCCACGGGGTCGACCTGCACCTCAACTGCCAGGTTGAGCAGGCGAGCCGGCAGGACGGCAGCCATGTGCTGAAGACGTCCCGAGGCGCCCTGCGCGCCCGCCGGCTCGTCAACGCGGCCGGACTGCACGCCGACACACTCGACGCACAGCTCGGCCGGTACGACTTCACCGTCGCCCCGCGCCGCGGCCAGCTCCTCGTCTTCGACAAGTTCGCCCGCGCCCTGGTCCACCACATCCTCCTCCCCGTCCCCACGGCCCTCGGCAAGGGCGTCCTCGTCGCCCCCACCGTCTACGGCAACGTCCTGCTCGGCCCCACTGCCGAGGACCTGCACGACAAGCGGGCCACCGGCTCCACCGCCGACGCACTGGCCGCCCTGCGCGACAAGGGCCGCCGCATCCTGCCCGCACTGCTCGACGAGGACGTCACCGCCGTCTACGCCGGTCTGCGCGCCGCCACCGAGCACGACGACTACCGCATCCGCGCCCACCCCGAGCAGGCGTACGTCACCGTCGGCGGCATCCGCTCGACCGGCCTGACCGCCTCGCTCGCCATCGCAGCGCACGTCACGGGGCTGCTCACCGAGACGGGCCTCGACCCGGGTCCCGAACGGGAGCTGGAGCCGGTGCGCATGCCGAACCTCGGCGAGTCCTTCCCCCGCCCGTACCAGCGCCCCGACCTCATCGCCGCCGACCCGCAGTACGGCACCCTCGTCTGCCACTGCGAACGCGTCACCCGCGGCGAGATCCGCGACGCCCTCGCCGCTACGATCCCGCCGCGCACCCTCGACGGACTGCGCCGCCGCACCCGCGCCCGGGCGGGCCGCTGCCAGGGCTTCTACTGCGGGGCCGCGGTGCGGGCGCTGTTCGAGGAAGCCGGCGCATGAGACAGGTCGACGTCCTCGTCGTCGGCGCCGGACCCGCCGGACTCGCCGCCGCCGCCCGCCTGGCCGCCGCGGGGGTCGGGCGGGTCGAGGTGCTGGACCGGGAGCAGCAGGCCGGGGGAGTGCCACGGCACTGCGCGCACGGCGGCTTCGGGACCTGGTCGCGCCCGCTGACCGGGCCGGCGTACGCGCGTCTGCTGGCCGACGCCGCGGTCCACGCCGGGGCAGTCGTACGCACCGGGGTGACCGCCCTCGACTGGACGGGCCCGCTGGCCCTGGCGACGGTCGGCCCGGACGGCCCCGAGACGATCACCGCGAGGGCGATCGTGCTGGCCA
>NZ_JBQQCE010000088.1:0-26122 GCF_052245645.1 Streptomyces sp. KR55
GCCCGTGCCGAGCCCTACGGCCGGCAACTCACCGGCCATGTCGATACCGTCACCTCGGTCGCGTTCAGCCCGGAAGGCGACACCCTCACCTCCGTCGGCTACGACCTGACGGCCCGGGTGTGGACCCTGCACGCCGACCGCGCGGCGGACTACGTCTGCGCCCGCACCGGCGGCGTCCTCACCCGCGCCGAATGGGAGGAGCACCTGCCGCGACTCGGGTACCGGGAGGTGTGCGAGGGGCGTTAGGGGCGCTCAGGGAATGGTGAACTTCAGCACGGCACCGTCCTTGTTCTGCGCGACGACGGTGACCTTCAGATCGTCGCCCCACTTGGCCACACCGCCCTGGCCACCGAGCCGCATCACGGCGCTCGGTGTCTCGAAGGTGACGGAGTCGTCCCCCGGGGTGACATGCACGTCCACCCCGTTCGCCGTGATCCACACCGGCGAGGTCACCAGGACCTCGCATTCGCCGTCCGAGCAGGCGTCGATGTTCTTGCCGTCCGCCGCCTTGGGCAGCGGGCCGGTGGGGTCGGGCGAGGGGGAGGCAGCCTCCTCGTCGGGATTCCAGCCCGGGGCGCACTGCTCGGCGCGCTTGTACGCGGCCGCGAGCTGCGGATCCTTCTTCGTCAGCGCGAGCAGATCCGGCTGGGGCGGGGTGAGGGACTGGACGCGCTTGTCGACGTCCGCGACGACGCCCTCGGCGTCGTCGACGGCATCGATCGGCGACACCTCGTCGAGGTGGTCCGCGACGCCCTTCACCTTCTTCAGCAAGGCGTTGCGCAGCCGGTCGGCCGCGGGAACGCCCGACGGGTCGAGCTCCGTCAGGGCGCTCTCCACATCGTCCACCGCCAGCGGTGTCCGGGAGAGGTAGCTGACGGCGAAGAACTGGGCGTCCGAACCGACCTCGTCCGGGTTCCGGATCTGCTTCAGATCCGCCGCGCTCTCCGCCCGAAGATCTTTGAGCGCGCTCGTCTGCACGCACATCTCGCCGACCCACTTGACCAGTTCCTTGGACGGCGGCCGTGTCGGCGTCGGCTCGGCCGACGCCTTGCCCGACGCGTCGGCCTTCTCGTCCGTCCCGCCGCAGCCGCCGACGGCCAGTACCAGCCCGGCGGCCACGACGGCGACGCTCCCTCTCCTGAACATCCAAGGACCTCTCTCCGTGCTGTGATCCCGACGTCTTCGCGGTAGGCCCAGTTCAACGCGGCACGGATTGTTCAGCCACCCGGTCCGCAGCGGTGAACAACACTGCCGGTGAACTCACCGAAGGGTGGCTCTCGATCAGCCGGGGGAGGGGAGCCCGCCCGCGTCCGTGGGGCTGGTGAGGTGAGTTTGGGCGGCGGTGCGGAAGGCGGTGACCAGGCGGCTGCGGTCGCCGGCGCGGGTGACGCCGACGCAGTGCCCGTACGGCAGGGGTGACGATCAGACGCCTGCTCCTCGAACGAGGCCACCGGGTTGCCGTCACCGGCCGCAAGCCCGACAAGCTGCAAGCCTTCCTGACGGAGGCGGGACGGCCCAAGGAGTTGATGAGTGTGGTCGCTGACGCGGCCGACTGGGAGGCCACCCAGGCGGCCGTCGCTCAGACCGTGGAGCACTTCGGCGGCCTGGACGCCGCCATCGCCAACGCGGGCTTCACCTCCGCCGACTGCTTCCGCACCGGCGGCGCGACGATCAGCCACGGTGACGGTGACCCCACCCTGTGGCCGGCGATGGTCCTCACCAACGTCCTGGGCCCTGCCCTGCTGGCCAGGGCGGCACTGCCCCATCTGCGGGAGCACCAGGGGCGGTTGGTGCTCATCGGCAGCGTTGCCGGACTGAAGAACGCCCGACACCCTCACCGTCCGACCGATCGGACAGCCCATCTGACCACCAGTCGTTGCATGTGCTGGAGGCCGCCTGGTCTGGTGATGGCCGGGCGGAGCAGAGATAGCATGTCACACATTGGCAAAGCTTTGGTATGCTGATCACAGCGTTCCTGGGCGCCGTGGACACAACCCCCGTGATAGGTGTCCGGAAACGCAACACCTGCGACTAGAGCCCGCAGGTGCAGCGCCCGGGCGCCACGCAATCCCCCGATGAGTGGCGCCCGGGAGCATTCATCGCCCGGCTACGGACGCCGGACACCGGGCACAGCGTGCCGCTGCGCCGCCGCGTCGGCCAGGAGGTACGCCTAGGAACGCTTGGCGCGGTACAGGCCTCGGCCGGTCCGCTCGATACGGGAGGCACCGACAAGACGGTCGAGGGTGCTGCGGACGCCGTTGATGCTTCCGCTGTCGGAGTCACGACCGAGAGCCGCGGCAACATCACGGGCCCGGACGTCGACATCACCGACGTTGGCGAAGTACTCCATGATCTGCTCGGTGAGCTTGCCGTACTTCTTCTGCCCGACCGTGGCGGTGTCGGCGGCAACAGGACGTTCCGCATCCTTGCCGCTCTCCGGCTTCCGAGGCCGGGGCGCGGACTTCGGTGTGACGTCCGCGGACTCGGCGGAGGCACGGTCGGTCTGCGGTTCGCCGGGCGTCGCAGCCTGGCCCCGTTGCGCAGCTGCAGCGTCCGCCGTACCCGTCGGGGCCGCAGCAGCCCGGTCGAGCATCAGGGTCTCGAGGGCGCTGAGGGCCCGCTGTACCGAGCCGAGATGCGCCACGACCGCCGCCAGCTCCCTTTCCAGCGCCTGCTTCTGGATCTGCAGGCGGGCCAGTTCCTCCTGCAGACTCTCAGCGGTGACCTCAATGTTGTGCGCCGCGTGAGTTACAGAGACCATGTGTTCCTCTCATCTCAACCCCTCGTGCCGCGCCCCGGCTCACGTGCGGTGCCGCTCAGACTGAACGCGGGAATGGGTCCCCCACCGACATCATATGCAGTGCCCCGTTCGGAATGTAGACAGGTCACCGTGCCGCCCGCGGGCATTATTGCCACTGTTCGCGGAGAAGGACCGGGTATGGAAACACGTGGTTGTCCGGTGGGCGGACCACGGCGCCCACCGTTGTGCGGGCCGAGCCCTGCTGCCGGTTGTTCCGACTCGTCGCGGTCGGACGTGTGACAGCCGCGCGCTGGACACCGCCTGCGGGGGGTGCCGGAGCCGTTGCTCAGACGGATCTGTGGGTGCCGTAGCGGAGTCCGTCGACGAGCAGGGCGATCATGCGCTGCGTGTGGCCGCTGTCGTCCTCCTGGGCGGGCAGGGTCAGATTGCCCACGGCGCGCAGCAGGTCCTCGGGATCGATGTCGGAGCGGATCTGGCCGGCTTTCGCCGCGGTGTCGAGGAGCACGCCGAGGACAGGCACGAAGCGCTGCTGGAAGTAGGAGGGCAGGCTGTCGTAGGCCGGGTCTCCCGAGTGCAGGGCGGCGCTGAGGCCGCGCTTCGTGGCGATGAAGGCCGCGAAACGCTGCAGCCACCGGGCGAGCGCGTCGACCGGTTCATGCTGGGCCACAAGGGAGGCAGCGGCGTCGGCGCAGGCGTCGACTTCGTGACGGAAGACCGCGGCGATGAGGTCCGAGCGCTGCGGAAAGTGCCGGTAGAGGGTGCCTGCTCCCACGCCCGCCTTGGCGGTGATCTGTCGCACGGGGGCGTCCACGCCGGAGGTGGTGAACACCTCGGCAGCCGCGGTGAGCAGCGTGTCGATGCTGCGCTGCGCGTCGGCGCGCATGCGCTGGCGGGGCCGCCCCCCGTCCGCCGGGCCGTCGCTCACGGTGTACTCCTCTTGCTAAACGGAACGGTGTTCCGTATCGTCGTAGCGAGAGCGGAACGCTGTTCCGCTTACGTAAGCGTATCGCGCTGCAGCGCACCGGCCAACGCACGAGGAGAACCAATGAGGTACCGCACGCTGGGCCGAACCGGCATCAAGGTCAGCCCGTACTGCCTGGGCGCGATGATGTTCGGCGCCATCGGCAACCCCGACCACGACGACTCCATACGCATCATCCACAAGGCGCTGGACGCGGGCATCAACTTCGTCGACACCGCCGACGCCTACTCACGCGGTGAGTCCGAGGAGATCGTCGGAAAAGCCCTCAAGGGCCGCCGGGACAATGTCGTGCTGGCCACCAAGGCCCACCTCCCGATGGGGGACGACCCCAACCAGCAGGGCAACTCGCGGCGCTGGCTGGTCCGCGCGCTGGAGGACTCCTTGCGCCGCCTGGGCACCGACCACGTCGATCTGTTCCAGATCCACCGTCCCGCACCGGACACCGACGTGGAAGAGACCCTCTCAGCCCTCACCGACCTGGTACGCGCGGGCAAGGTCCGGGCCATCGGCAGCTCGACCTTTCCCGCCTCGGACATCGTCGAGGCGCAGTGGGTCGCCGAGCGGCGCGGCCTGGTGCGGTTCCGCACCGAGCAGCCGCCGTACTCGATCCTCAACCGCGGCATCGAGCGCGAGGTGCTGCCCGTCTGCGAGCGTTACGGCATGGGCGCCATGGTCTGGAGCCCTCTCGCGGGGGGCCTGCTCACCGGCCGCTACCGCAAGGGCCGGCAGGCCGACAGCCACCGGGCCCGCTTCGGTTTCCAGCACATGAGCGACGAGCGCCGGCTCGACGCCGTCGAACAGCTCATCCCCCTCGCCCAGAAGGCCGGGATGTCGCTGACGCACCTGGCGATGGCCTTCGCGATCTCCCATCCCGGCGTCACCTCCGCGATCATCGGACCGCGCACCATGGACCACTTCGACGACCTCCTCGCCGGTGCCGAGACCACCCTGACCGACGAAATCCTCGACCAGATCGACGCGATCGTGCCGCCCGGCACCGACATCGGGACCCTCGACACGGCCTACAACACACCCGCCATCCGGCAGAGCGCGCTGCGCCGCCGCCGACCCGACGAGCGCTCCGCCACCTGACCCATCCTCGGGACAGTCCGAGATCTCGAACCCGTTGACGCCCGCGGCTTCCACAGGCATGGTCCCCTTCAGCGCCACGCGGAACTCGGCTGCGTGTCACACGTATGCCGGTTACCCGGTCTCAGCTGACAGCCCCAACAACTCTTTGTACAGCCGAGAAGGACCATGATTGAAATGTATTGGCGCGAACGGGCAGCATGCCTGCACGAAGACCCCGATCTGTTCTTCCCCATAGGAAACACCGGTCCGACGCTTGAGCAGATCGACGAAGCGAAGGCCGTGTGCCGCCGTTGCCCTGTCGTGGAGCAGTGCCTCGACTGGGCCATACAGGTGGGGCAGGTGGAAGGCATCTGGGGCGGCATGACGGACAGCGAACGCCGCGCGGTGAGGCGGCGTCAGGCCCGTCAGACCAAGGACACGGTCACAACGGCGGCGTGACGGTTCCCAGCACCTCCACCGACACGATCGAAGTCCGAGCCTTGCACACCGGCGCACACCAAAAGGCGGGGCGGCAAAGATGCCGCCCCGCCCGTTCGTCGTCACCCGCCACCAACCTCCGGTGAGTGCGCCTCAACCGGGGGAGAGCTGCTGCAGAACGTGGGAGATGGTTCTGATCCGTTCGTTGAGGTTCACGAGTTCCTGGTGAAGCTCGTTGACGCGGGTCTGCAGCTCGGTGGCTTCAGCGGCCAGCGACACGACTGTGGCCGCGATGTCGGTTCGGTTCTCAGTGGCTCGGGTCATTGTGTGCCCAGCTGTACAGCGGAGATGTCGAGCATCAGCTTCACCTTGTCGCTGATCAGGACCCCACCTGTGGTCAGGGCCGTGTTCCAGTCAAGTCCCCAGTCGGAGCGCTGCAGGGTGGCCGTACCCTCGAAGCCGATGCGGTTCTGGCCGTAGGAGTCCTGACTCGCTCCACCGAACTCGAGGTCGATGTGAATGGGCAGCTCCACGTCCTTGATCCGGAGGTATCCCGCCATGCGGAACCGGTCGTCACCGGCATCGAGGATTCCGGTGGAGTGGAAGCTCATCAGAGGGAACGTCGCTGAGTCGAGGAAGTCGGGGCCGGTGACATGTGCGTCCCGCTCAGCAAAACCCGTGTCCACACTGCCGGTCTGGACACTGAGGTAGGCCTTGGACCGCGTGGGATGGGCTCCATCGAGCTTGAGGAGCCCTTCGAAGGCGGTGAATTTCCCTCGCACGTTGGTGATCATGGCGTGCCGGACGGAGAATCCGATCGTGCTGTGGACCGGGTCGATGGAGTAGACGCCGGTCAGCCCTTCATAGGGCGCGGCATGCGAAACAGTGGTTTCCTTGCGGATGAACATGGCGAGCCGGTTCCTTGGTGCATGGATCTCAGACAGGGGCGAATTCCGGCACGCTGCGGCAAGGAATGCCGACGCAGTGGCTGTGTATGCGGTGGAGTGAACCTGCGGCCGGAATGCAGGGGGCCCCTGCCGGCCGGGCACCGGCTGGCAGGGGCCCCGCAGGACTTACTTCTGCTGCGCGAGCCAGTCGGCGAACTTGGTCTCGGCGATGTGCGCGTCCGGACCCGGCAGGAGCGTGGTCTCCTGCAGCTGGGCACCGGAGTACGGGGCGTGCGGGTCCGTGACGACCGTGCGGGGGTCGTTCTTGGCGGCGAGTGCATTGCGGATCAGCTCGTCGAGCTGGAACACGTCGGGGCCCGCGACCTCCACCACGCCGTTGACGGGCGTGCCGACCGCAGTGCGGCCGACGGCCGCGGCCACGTCGTCGGAGTAGATGGGCTGGATCTTGGCGGGGGACAGACGCACGGTGTCGCCGTCGGTCGAGATGTCCGCGATCCCCTTGACGAACTCGAAGAACTGGGTGGCGTGGACGATGGAGTAGGGCATGCCGGACTCCTTGATCAGGTCTTCCTGGGCCTGCTTGGCCCGGAAGTACCCGCTCTCCTGGAGACGGTCGGTGCCGACCACGGACAGCGCCACGTGGTGCGTCACGCCGGCCTCGGCCTCCGCCTTGAGGAGGTTGGCCGTGGAGGTGCGGAAGAAGTTCATGACGGCCTCGTCCTCCCACGAGGGGGAGTTGGACACGTCGACCACGACCGACGCGCCCTTCAGGACCTCGGCCAGACCCTCGCCCGTCAGAGTGTTGACGCCGGTGTTGGGTGCGGCCGCGACCGCCTCGTGCCCGTGCTCATTGAGCTTTCCGACCAGCTTCGAGCCGATGAGTCCGGTTCCACCGATCACTACGACCTTCATAACGGCTTCCTCTCGGAGGTTTTCAATCGGTCTGCACTAGAAGAGACCGGCCAGCGGCGCTACTTGTGACAGGGGGCTCGCATGAATCGGGAAGATTTCCCCTCGTGGAGTGCCCGAGGTCATTCGACAAGCTTTCCATCCGTGGAGACCTCCTGCATCAGAGAGGAAATCTCGTCCGGGATGGCCGGAATGCTCTCGCGGGTGATTCCCGTCTCCGGGGACCACACGAGATTGACCTGCAGAGCGGGATCCAGGTCCGGGTAGTCGCTTCGGTTGTGACAGCCACGCGTCTCGCGACGCTCCAGTGCCGCTTCGAGGGTGGCCCGGGCTGCCAGGGCGGCGGACTTGAGATCGAAGGCGTGCGCGAGGTCCTGATAGCCGGCGATGTCCGGGTGGATGCCCACGTCCTCCATCCTCTTCTCGATCACCTTGAGTTCCGCCAGCCCGGCGCGCAGGCCTTCTTCGTCGCGTACGACTCCCGCATGCTCGGTCATGGTGTTGCGGATGGCGCGCTGCAGGGCGCGGACGTTCTCCGGTCCGTCGGCTGCGAGAAGATCGTCGATCTCCGCGCGGGCCTGCGCGATGGCCGACGCCGACCGAGGATGCGCGGTCAGGGACTGCGAGTAGGCGGCGGCCGCCTGGCCTGTGATGCGGCCGAAGACCAGCAGCTCGATGAGGCTGTTGCCGCCGAGGCGGTTGGCGCCGTGCAGTCCGCTCGACGCCTCACCGATGGCGTAGAGGCCGCGGACGTCGGTGCTGTGGTCCTCGGGACGCACCCACACCCCGCCCATCGAGTAGTGGGCAGTGGGCGCGATCTCGATCGGCTCGCGGGTGATGTCCAGCATCTGCAGGTCCAGAAGCGTCTGGTAGACACGGGGCAGCCGCGTCATGATCGTCTGCCGCGGCAGGTGCGAGACGTCGAGCCACACGCCTCCCTTCGGGGTTCCCCGCCCTTCCTTGATCTCCGTGTAGGAGGCCAGGGCCACGCGGTCGCGGGTGGACAGCTCCATTCGCTCAGGGTCGTAGCGGGCCATGAACCGTTCCCCTAGCGCGTTGCGCAGGATCCCGCCTTCACCGCGGGCGGCCTCGCTGACCAGGGTGCCGGCCGCGTTCTCCGGCTCGATGATCCCCGAAGGATGGAACTGCACCAGCTCGGGGTCGCGCAGACGGGCTCCGGCCTCCACGGCCAGGCGGAAGGAGTCACCCGTGTTCTCGTCGCGCCGGGAGGACGTGCGCCGCCAGATACGGGTGTGGCCGCCCGCGGCAAGAATGACGGCGTCGGCGTGGATCAGGTAACGCTTTCCGTTCGTGAGGTCGAAGCCGTAGGCACCGAAGACGGCGCCGTCATGCACCAGGAGCCGGGTGATGTAGACGCCGTCGAGCACGGGGATGTCGAGCTGCTCCGCGCGCCTGATGAGCGTGCGCTGGATCTCCAGACCGGTGTAGTCGCCGGCGAAGGCGGTCCGCCGGAACTTGTGTGCGCCGAAGAACCGCTGGGAGATCCGGCCGTCCTCTTCCCTGGCGAAGGCCATCCCGTAGCGTTCCAGGTCGTCGATGCCTCGGGCGGCGCCCTGAGTGACGATCTGGGCGGTGCGGGGGTCGGCGAGCAGATAACTCTCCTTGAGAGTGTCGGCTGCGTGCTGCTGCCAGCTGTCCTCGGGATCCATGGTGGCCAGGGCCGCGTTGATTCCTCCGGCAGCAAGCGCCGTATGGGCGTCCTCCTTGGGACGCTTGCCGACTGCAAGGACGTCGACACCGGCCTCGGCCAGTTCGATCGCCGCTCGCAGCCCGGCACCACCGGTGCCGATCACCAGCACCATGGTGGAAAGACGTTGTTCGCTGATAGCCACTGTCTGCTCCGATCACCTGGGTTGTCATTCACTACGACCAGGCCGCGCCGGGATCTGTGACACTCTTCCGTGCCCACTCCCGCCCGCGCCGGGGCGTCACGGCAGGATGCGGTCCAGGGGCACGTTCGGGTCGGAGAGGAGCGCGTCGTCGATGTCCGACCCGGAGGTGATGAGGGACCGGATCGGGGCCATGACGTCCCACACGTTGACACTCATGCCTGCCAGTACGCGGCTCCCCGCCATCCAGAACGCGATGAAGCGTCGCTCGGACGGCTCACCGCGGAAGACGACACGGTCGTAGCCGCCTGGTTCCGTGTAACCCGTGTACTCCATTCCGAGGTCGTACTGGTCCGTGTAGAAGTACGGCAGCCGGTCGTAGACAGCGTCCTTGCCGAGCATGCTGAGCGCCGCCACATCCGGCTGATGCAGGGCATTGGCCCAGTGCTCGACCCGGAGGTGGCGGCCGAGCAGCGGGTGGTAGGCGTTGGCGACGTCGCCTGCGGCGTAGATGTCGGCTCCTGAAGTCTGCAGATGCTCGTCGGTGACGATGCCGTTCTGCACGTCCAGGCCTGCCTCCTGGGCGAGTTGGACATTGGGGGTGATGCCGACGCCCACGACCACGGCGTCCGCGGCCAGGTGCCTGCCGTCAGCGAGCAGCACCCCGTCCACACGGCCGTCTGTTCCGGTGAGGGACTCCACCTGCACCTGGGGCAGCAGACTGACGCCGTGATCAGTGTGGAGGGCAGCGAACACTTCAGCCGCTTCGCGCCCCAGCACCTTCAGCAGGGGAAGCTCCGAGTGCTCGAGCACCGTTACCTCGGCGCCGGCCGTCCGAGCGGCCGCGGCGGTTTCCAGACCGATCCATCCGGCACCGATCACGACGATCTTCGCCCCCGCCGTGAAGGCGGACTTGAGCCGTTCGCTGTCTCCCACACGACGCAGATACAGAACGTTGTCGAGGTCCGCTCCCGGGACGGACAGACGACGTGGCGTCGAGCCGGTGGCCAGGAGCAGCTTGGTGTAGGGGACCTGACGGCCGTCGTCGAGTTCCACCGTCCGTGCCCGCCGGTCGACCGCGCGCGCATGCGTGTCCAGCAGCAGGTCGACATCGTGCTCCCGGTACCAGTCATCGGGATGCACGAAGATCGAATCGCGCTCCTCCTTGCCCAGCAGGTAACCCTTGGACAGCGGTGGCCGAATGTACGGCTTCTCACGCTCGTCGCCGATGATGATGAGCGGGCCGCTGTGGCCGTGCTCCCGCAGTGCCTCGGCCGCCTTGCCCGCGGCCAGACCGCCACCGACGATCACGAAAGTATTCACAGGGTTCCTCATCTCGGATGTCGCATGCCGCGAGCGAAGGGGGGAGGGACACCCCTCAGACCGCGTAGCCCCTCATCCTGTGACATCCCCGGCGGCGGCCCGGGCGTGCGTCAGTTGTTCGGTGAAGCCACGTAAGGAGCCAGTCTGGCCGCATTCATTAACCACATGATGCGTTCGATGCCTCGTGCCGACACATCCACGGACAGCAGAGCCACCGACTTTCCCCTCGGCGGGGAAAAGGACGGCCGGCCTGCCGTCGGCCTCGACCCGGCGAACGTCGTGAGAACATCCTCCAGCGCCGACAGACTGCCGGTCTGCGCCGCGGCGAGGAACACCTCCAGCAGTCGCCGGTGAGCGTCCGGGCTGACCGGCTCCCGGCGTTCCGCTGACAGATGCTTCCGGGCGCGGCTCACCAACTGGCGTGTATTGGTTTTGCTGGTCTCCAGGATGTCCGCGATCTGCTGGTACGGGTAGTCGAAGGCTTCCCTGAGAACGTAGGCAGCCCGTTCCACGGGGTTCAGCTTCTCCAGGAGCAGGAGAACCGCCAGGTCGACGGCCTCGGCCCGCTCCGCGCCCACCTGCGGATCCATGCTGGTGTCGACCGGCTCGGGAAGCCAGGGCCCGATGTACGACTCACGCCGCATCCGGGCGGACTGGGCGAAGTTGATCGCCAGCCGAGCGGTGACCGTGGCCAGGAACGCTACCGGCTCACGGATGTCGGCGCGGTCGGTGTTCTGCCACCGCAACCACGCCTCCTGGACGATGTCCTCGGCTTCCACAGCACTGCCGAGCAGCCGGTACGCGATGCCGAAGAGCTGGGGACGCGCTGCCATGAACTCCCTCGTTGCCTCGTCGAGGGCGCCTGCATCGTCCCTGGCGCGCATGGATGTCCTCCAGTTCTGGAGGACATCCATGCTACAAGCGGTCACAGCAGGGCGCGCGTCGTCATGTGCGGGCTGCCCCGCCTATGCTCCGAGCGGCCGCATCGGCTCGGGACGCCTGGCGTGCTCACCCCTGCCAGCCGTAGCGATCGCGTGCTTGGACAACCGTCGCCGGGTGGACTGCGCCGGCCCGCGCCAACTGGTCCAGGGCGGCAACCACGAGCGACTCGGCGTCCACTCGGAAATAGCGGCGTACGGCATCGCGGGTGTCCGACAGTCCGAAGCCGTCCGTTCCCAGCGACGAGTAGTCCTGCTCGACCCACTGGCTGATCTGATCGGGCACCTGCCGCATCCAGTCGCTGACCGCCAGGACCGGCCCTTCGGCTCCCGACAGCGCGCGGGTCACATACGGGACGCACTCCTCACCCCGCAGCCGCGCCCTGTCGGCATTCAAGGCATCGCGGCGCAACTCCGTCCAGGACGTCACTGACCAGACGTCAGCCTGGACACCCCATTGGGACATGAGAAGCTCCTGGGCTTCCAGCGCCCAGTGGATGGCCGTGCCGGAGGCCAGCAACTGGATCCGTGGTCCTGCGTCGCTGGGCTCCGCCTGCCGGAACCGGTATATGCCCCGCAGGATCCCTTCCTCGACCGACGGCCCGGTGGGCATGGCCGGTTGCTGTTTGGGTTCGTTGTAGACCGTCAGGTAATAGAAGATGTCCTCGGGCTGGTCGCCGTACATCCGGCGCAGGCCTTCCCTGACGATCACCGCGATCTCGTACGCGAAGGCCGGGTCGTAGCTGACAGCGGCCGGATTCGTGGACGCCAGCAGGTGGGAGTGCCCGTCGGCGTGCTGCAGTCCCTCGCCGGTCATCGTCGTACGGCCGGCCGTCGCCCCGACGACGAAGCCGCGACCCAACTGGTCGGCCAGGGCCCAGAACTGGTCGCCCGTGCGCTGGAACCCGAACATGGCATAGAAGATGTAGAAGGGGATCATGGGTTCGCCGTGTGTGGCGTACGACGTCGCCGCAGCGGTGAACTCGGCCAGTGACCCGGCTTCGGTGATGCCCTCGTCGATGAGCTGGCCGTCCTTGGCCTCCCTGTAGTGCAGTAGCTGATCGACATCGACCGGCTCGTAGGTCTGACCCTCCGGCGAGTAGATCCCGGCGGTCGGGAACAGGGATTCCATACCGAATGTACGTGCCTCATCGGGGATGATGGGCACCCAGCGCCGACCCGTCTCCTCGACACGCATCAGGTCCTTGACCAGCCGGACCAGCGCCATGGTGGTGGCCACCTCCTGTTTGCCGAAGCCCTTCTGGAGGGCTTCGAAGGGGCCGGACGGCGGCTGCTGCAGCGGCTTGGCCACCACCCTCCGTACGGGGACGGGGCCGGCCAGAGCCGAGCGGCGGTCACGCAGGTACTGCACCTCTTCAGAGTCTTCACCCGGGTGCCAGAACGGCACCACGTCCCCGCTCAGCGCGCTGTCCGGGATGGGCAGTTCCAGCGCGTCGCGCATCTGACGGAACTGGGCCATGGTCAGTTTCTTCATCTGATGGTTGGCGTTGCGGGACTCGAAGTCCGGACCCAGCGTGTGACCCTTCACCGTCTGGGCGAGGACGACGGTGGGCCCGCCCCTGTGCTCGACCGCGGCCCTGTAGGCGGCGTAGACCTTGAGCGGTTCGTGTCCGCCCCGGGAGTTCTCGAACAGGTCGGTGAGCTGCGCGTCACTCAGACCTGCGGCAAGGCCGGACAGCGCATCGCCGGTGAAGAAATGCTTGCGTATGTAGGCGGCGTCCCGGGCGGCGTACGTCTGGAGCTGGGCATCGGGCACCTCGCCGAGGCGGCGGACGAGGGAGCCGTCGGTGTCCTGCTGCAGCACCGGGTCCCAGGCCTCGCCCCAGAGAGTCTTCACCACATGCCAGCCCGCGCCGCGGAACCGCGCCTCGAGCTCCTGCACGATCTTGGAATTCGACCGCACCGGACCGTCCAGCCGCTGCAGGTTGCAGTTGACGACGAAGGTGAGGTTGTCGAGGCCCTCACGGGCGGCGAGTTCCAGCGCAGCCGTCGACTCGGGCTCGTCCACTTCCCCGTCTCCCAGGAAGGCCCATACATGCGACCCGGACGTGTCCTTGATGCCCCGGTTGTGCAGATAGCGGTTGAACCTGGCCTGGTATATGGCGGCAAGCGGGCCGAGCCCCATCGAGACGGTCGGAAACTCCCACAGCCACGGCAGGCGCCGGGGGTGCGGGTAGGACGGCAGGCCGTGACCGTCGGCCTCCCGCCGGAATCCGTCCAGCTGCTCCTCGCGCAGTCGCCCCTCCAGGAACACCCGCGCGTAGATGCCGGGCGAGGCATGCCCCTGCAGGTACAGCTGGTCCCCGGAACCGTCCCCGTCCTTGCCCTTGAAGAAGTGGTTGAACCCGATCTCATAGAGCCATGCCGCCGAAGCGTAGGTCGAGATATGACCGCCGAGACCCAGGCGGGAACCGCGGGTCACCATCGCGGCCGCGTTCCACCTGTTCAGCGCGGTGATACGGGACTCCATGGCGACGTCGCCAGGGAAGACCGGCTGGGACGACGCCGGGATCGTGTTGATGTAGTCCGAGGACAGAAGCCCCGGCAGGGCCACTCCCGACCTGGCCGCGTACTCGTGCACGCGCCGCAGCAAGTACACGGCGCGTTCGGGCCCGGCATGCCTGATGACACCGTCGAGTGATGCCTGCCATTCCCTCGTTTCCTCGGCGTCACGGTCGGGAAGCTGGTCGAGCTCACTCGTCGAGGAGGATTCTGTGGGCCGAGTCGGATCACTCATTGCGGCCTTCCTGTCAGGGTGTGGGGAGAAGAGGACAGACGGTGTTGCGGGCACGAACGTGCCTGTGGCGGCCGTCGGGAAGAGGCGAGCGAAATCAGCCCCGTGCACTACATGAGACAGACCTCGCACCGCTGTTGTGACACTGAGCGGAAAAGTGTCACGAAGCGCCCACCTCGAGCGAGCTCCCAAACCTGCGACACTGTCACAGAAGCACGGCGTACTCGGTCTTCACTTCGAGGCAGCCGCGTGAGCCGTCTGAAGTGCACGAACGCTGTTACCGTCGAGCGAGAGGTGTTGGTACACCACCATCGCCACCGGCGGCGGCTCACGGTCATCTGTCTGCCTGTCGGGGCAACAACTACGGAGGTGCAACACAATGTCCAGCAAGGACTCAGCGGGCGAGACGAACGACAAGCCGGGTTACGGAGCGTGGAAGACCGCGGTGACGATGCTGCAGGACGCCAAGCCGCCCCATATCCCCGAGGGCGCCTCGGGCATGACCATCCTGGTCGAGTGGCCGCCTGGTGACCCTGGCACTCCTCCGCACCGCCACTCGGGCCCGGCGTTCGGGTACGTGCTCGAGGGCGAGGTGCGCTTTGAGCTGGAGGGCGAGCCGGAACGCGTGGTCAAGGCCGGCGAGACGTTCTGGGAGCCGGGCGGCGATGTGATCCACTACCAGGACGGCAACGCCCGAACGGATGCGCGCTGCCGGTTCATTGTGACCATGCTGTGTGCGCCGGACCAGCCGATGCTCACGCTGGTCGACGAGGAGGAACTGGCCCAGCGGGCCCACCTGCGTGCCCCGCGGCCCGTGGACTGAGCTGCGCAGAGAGGGCGTCGCGCCGGTGACAGGAGCGGCCCGAACGGGCCGCCTCTCTCGGTCCGCGTGCGACCGGACCGCCGCGGCTGCCCAGCAGCTCAGGCGAGTTCGAGTCCCCCGTCGATCGTCAGCACTTGACCGGTGATGTGCGCGCCCAGGGGATCGGCGATGCGCAGGATCCAGTCCGCGACGTCCTTCGGGTCGCCGAGACGGCCCGTCGGGATGCGGTCACGTTCATTGGCACGCAGCTCGTCGATGGCGTCCTGGGGCAGGCCCGCCGCGGCCAGGACATCCGTCTCGGTGGGGCCGGGGGCGATCGCGTTCACCCGCACCCCTTCCGGCGCGAGCTCCAGCGCCCAACTCCGCGTCAGTTGCTCCAAGGCGCTTTTGGTTGCGGCGTAGTGGGCTGCTCCGGCCAAGGGGCGATGACCGTAGGTGCTCGAGACGTTGACGATGGAACCCGACGACTCGCGCAGGTGCGGCAGGGCCGCATGGGCGAGCATGCTCGGCGCCGTCACGTTGAGGTCGAACAGGCCGGCAATCACTGCTCGGTCCGTCTCTGCCAGAGGCATCACGGCAGTGATGCCGGCGTTGTTCACCAGCAGGTCGAGCCGACCCCACCATTCCACGGCGGTGGCAACAACCGTGTCCGCAGCGCCCTCCTCGCAGATGTCGAGCGGCAGGACCGCGATGTTGGAGTGCGCGCGAGCAGTCTCCTCCAGGGCCTCCTTCCGGCGCCCCACGCCGAGGACGCGTGCGCCCGATTCGGCCAGAGCGATCGCAGTGGCACGACCGATGCCCGATCCCGCTCCCGTGACGATTGCGACACGGTCTGCGAAGTGCAGGGATGTAGAGCTGGGCATTGCTTTCCCTTTGTTCGATGTTCGTAGGACGTAGAACAACGTATCAGGTGTCTGCGTGTGGCATCGTGTGGAACGATGTGAAAGGTGTTACGGGAGCTGATGGGACCGGTTGACGCCGGTAGTCCGTCTCCCGCCGTAGGTCGGGGCGGCGTGGAGACGGACCGTACATGTCCGGCTGGAGCGGGCGCCGGTCAGCCGAACTGGCCGGGCTGGTAGTCCCCGGCAGGCTGCTGGTTGATGACGTTGATGCGGTTGTAGGCGTTGATGATGGCGATGAGGGAGATCAGGGCGACCAGCTGCTCCTCGTCGAAGTGCTTGACAGCGTTTGCCCAGACCGCATCCGTGACACCGCCGGCTGCGTCGGCGATGCGGGTGCCCTGCTCGGTCAGTTCCAGTGCAGCACGCTCGGCCTCCGTGAAGACCGTGGCCTCACGCCAGGCCGCGATCAGATTGAGGCGCTGCGGGGTTTCTCCCGCCGCAGCGGCGTCCTTGGTGTGCATGTCAGTGCAGAAGCCGCAGCCGTTGATCTGGCTGGCGCGGATCTTCACCAGCTCCTGTATCGCGGTCGGCAGTGTCGAGTCCGACACCACCTTGCCGGCCGAGTTGATGTGCTTCAGGACCTTCGCGGCGAGGGGGTTGCCGAAGTAGTTGAGGCGCGATTCCACAGTGATCTCCTAGCCATGTTGCGGACACACACAACTGACCGGATGGCCGGGCGAAATGTGACAGGAAGTCGGGTATGACGTGCATCTCATCTGTGACGCGACTCGTCCCCCATCAAGAGCCCGACGTTCGTAAGGCACCGAACAATGGGTAGCCTGGTCCCCATGCCGGCCCCCTCGTCACCACCCTCCCAGAGCGAGATCACCTTGCCGCGCCTGCTTGGCGCACTCAGTGACCCGACGCGGCTGGGCATCGTCCGAGTGTTGTCCGACGGCGCCGAACGCGGGTGGGGACAGTTGCGTGCCCCTGTGGCCAAGTCCACCCTGAGCCATCACCTCAAGGTGCTGCGTGAGGCGGGTGTCACGGAGACTCGCCAGGAAGGCACCCGTTGCTTCGTGACCCTGCGCCGCGAAAGCCTCGAGGCGCGCTTCCCCGGACTGCTGCCTGCCCTGCTGTCCGCAGCCATCGCCGACGGCGTCGGTGAACGTGTGACAGAAAGCAACGAGGAGAAGTAACTAGCTACCGAGGACGGACAGGAGCTGGAGGCTTGTGTGGCTCTCCGTGCCCGGTGCCGCAGTGAACACCAGAAGCCGCTGTGACTGGTCGGGGTCAACCAGCGTCTGGCAGTGCAGCTCCAGGGCCCCCAGCTTCGGGTGCTGGAAGCGTTTGGGCGCGCAGTACGGTCCGAGTACCGGGTGCTCACGCCAGAGCGCGGCGAAATCGGGGCTGGCCGCCTGCAGTGCATCGACGAGGTCGGCGGTGCGCGAGTCACTGCCGTCCCGCACATACGCGCCGTAGAGATCCGCTACCAGCAGACGGCTCTGTACGGAGTGGTCGCGCTCGGGAATCATCAGCCGGGAAGCGGGATCGGTGAACCACCGATAGTGCAGACTACGGGCCCGTCCGGTGAAAGCGGTCTGGTCACCCAGCAGTGCGACCGCCATGCGCGTCTGTTTCAGGGTCTCGCCCAGGTGGTTGACCACCTGCGCGGGGGTGTCTTCGAGCCGGTCGAGGATGCGCATCATCCCCGGGTTGATGTGATCGCCCCGTCGCACCCTTCGGGGAACGGCGTGGCCGGCGAGCTGAAACAGATGATCCCGTTCCTCGAGAGACAGATGCAGACCGCGGGCGATGGCGGCAAGCATCTGCTCCGAGGGAATGGGCCCTCGTGGTTGTTCGATCCTGGTGTAGTAGTCGACCGACATGTCGCACAGTGCCGCGACTTCCTCCCTGCGCAGCCCGCCGGTCCGCCGGCGCCGCCCGCGTGGGAGTCCGACATCCTCTGGCTGCAGGGCCTCACGCCGTGCTCTGAGGAAGGCCGCCAATTCGGCTCTGTCCACTGTTGCTTGTCCTGTTCGTTCAAAGAGGATCTTCCGGCCCCGGGGCGTTGTGCGTACTCAGTTCAGCGCTGAGTGCACTATCTGACGCACCATCGGGGTGCGGTCCAACTCCGCCCTGATGTCGGCAAGACTCTGGGCGGCCAGCGCCTGGTGCCATGCCTGTTCCGCCCGGCGCATGGCTGCGTTGACAGCACATGCACCTGTCGGCGGCGGTGACAGCTCGCCGATCTTGCCGGAGCAACGGATCTCTGTGCACTGAAAGAGCTGGGTGCCCCCCTCGATGGCCTCCACCACGTCCAGCAGGGTGATGGCCTCAAGGGGCCTGGCCAGCCGAAAACCTCCGCGCGGCCCGGGGACGGAGACTACGAGCTCGGCCCGGGCGAGCAGCTGCAGTTGCTTGTTGAGGTAGGAGGCCGAGAGGCCGTGAGCCTCGGCAAGCTGGCCGCTGCCTACCGGGCCACCGCCGATCATGTCCAGGTTGAGCAGCGTGTGCAGAGCCCACTCGACGCCTTTAGCCATTCGCATATTACGGACATTACATGTCCAGGATCGGACCGGGTAACCGGCCTCGGTGTGGCTCCCGTCCCGTCCTGCCCCGGCGGCACCGCGAAGAAATCTTGACACTCAATATCCAGGATATGTAGTGTCCAGAATAAGTGGTGCGGGCCCCGCGGGAGGCCACCGCGGCAGGGCAGCCCCTGCTCACGGAGCACCGGCTCATCACTTCGGCTTCGAAAACGGAGAAGTTCATGAAGGATGTCCTGATCATCGGTGGCGGCTTCGCCGGCGTGTGGAGCGCGGCAGGAGTCGTTCGCGCCGCACGTGAGGCAGGCAGCGCCGGCGACGAACTACGGGTGACACTCGTCAGCGGCGGCGACGACCTGGTCATCCGCCCCCGCCTGTACGAGGACGCCCCGGAGGGCATGCGGGTCGCACTGGACCGCGTCCTCGGCCCGATCGGCGTACGCCGCATAACGGCGACCGTCACGGGAATCGACACCGAGGCGCACACCGTACGTGCCGTCGGACGCACCGGTGAGGAACTGGACCTGGCCTACGACAAGTTGGTGCTGGCCGCCGGCAGCCAGCTCGTGCGCCCCGACTTCCCCGGCTCGCAGGAAGTCTTCGACGTGGACACGCTCCCCGCGGCGGCCGCACTCGACAACCACCTGCGGCGGCTGCCCGAGCAGGCCCCGTCCCAGGGCCGCTACACGGCCGTCGTGGTCGGTGCCGGCTTCACCGGCCTGGAGATCGCCACCGCACTGGGGCAACGGCTCCGCGTGATCGCCGACCGCCAGGGCGCAGTTGAAGACGTCCGGGTCGTTCTCGTCGACCGCGCCGACGTCGTTGGCCCGGAACTCGGCCCGGGCCCGCGCCCGACCATCAACGACGCGATCGACGAGCTGAAGATCGAACGACGCCTGGGACTCACCGTGGCATCCGCGACCCGCGAGGGCGTCACCCTCTCGGACGGTGAAGTGATTCCCACGGCAACCGTCGTATGGACGGCCGGCATGGCCGCGAGCCCGCTCACGGCCCACATCCCGGGCGAACGCGACCGGCTGGGACGGCTGAGCGTGGACGCACACCTTCAGGTGATCGGAGTGCCGGACGTGTACGCGGCCGGCGACACCGCACTCGCCCCCGCAGAAGACGGGCACGCCACGACACAGTCCTGCCAACACGCCCTGCCGATGGGGAAGTTCGCCGGTCACAACGTGGCAGCCGAACTTCTGGGCAACTCCCTGCTGCCCTTCACCCCTGACCCCTACACCACCTGCCTGGATCTCGGCCCCGCCGGCGCCGTCTTCACGGAGGGCTGGGATCGCAAGATCGCGCTGACCGGGCAGGAAGCAAAGACCCTCAAGCAGAACATCAACGCGCTGTGGATCTACCCGCCGACGGATGACCCGGAGCAGATCCTCGCCCAGGCAGGCCGCTTCTCCAACGGCTGACAGCGGGCCGCAGCCCCGACACTTTGGCCGGCCTCGCCTGCCGGACGATGACCACCAGCGAACCGCCCGGTGCGCAGGGGCTCTTCCCCCTTGCGTACCGGGCCGTTCTCATGGGGCGCCTGCCGGTGACTGCGGCGGCGTGTGTGCATCTGCAGGGGTGGGCAGGGGGCGCCGGGTGACTTCGTGCGCCTCGTCCAGGGGCACCCCCAGCATCCTCAACGCCATCTCGGCCAGGCTCGCGGCGGCTTCCTCGCCGTCGAGGTCGGGGCGGGAGAACCGCAGTTCCACCAGGGACAGCAGTGCACCACCGGTGGCGGACACGGCGACGGCCGGGTCGACGGGCAGGAAGCGGCCGGAGGTGATGCCGCGCTCCAGGTCGCGTCGCGCGCGGGGGGCGAGGCCGCGGTCGGAGTGGATGTGGGTGAGTCCGCGGTGGCGCAGGATGCGCATGAGCTCCGGGTGCGAGTCGACCATACGGGCCGTGAGGCGGAAGCCGCCCGCGACAAGCTCGGCCGGGTCCTCGACTCCCTCGAGGCTCTTGTCGATGGCCTGGCCGAACTCCTCCAGCGCGTCCGCGACCGCCGCGTCGAACAGCTCCGCCTTCGACTGGAAGTGGTTGTAGAAGGAGCCGAAGCCCACGTCGGCCCGATCGGCGATGGCCTGGATGCTGACGCTGGTGTCCCCGGTCTCGGCCAGGATCTGCCGGGCTGCCCGGATGAGCGCGTTACGCGTCTCGGCGCGGCGTCGTTCGAAGCGGTTGCGGGGCGGCGCTGATGTCGGCATGAGGCGAGTCTAACAACCGGTCCGATGACCATCGCATTACTGACGAGATCGTCAGTTTCATGGGTGGAAGCTATTGACGACGGTCTGAGCACAGTTGATGATTTCCTCATCTTGGCACTGTTGCTTGGAGGGCGCCATGTCTCTGACCCCCGTGGCCAGGCCCCATGTCACGACCGCACACCAGGACCTCCACAGTGAGCAGGGTGCCCTGCGCGGCGAACACCCCGGTCGGTCCCGAAATCCGGTGATCAAGGTGGCCGACCTGGCCTGGCTGGAGTTCGAGAAGCCCGACCTGGACCGGGCGGAGGTCTTCGCCCGTGACTTCGGCTTCGGGGTCGCCGCACGCACCCAGGGGGAGCTGTGGCTGCGCGGCACCTTCGCCGGCTCGCCCTGCATGGTGATCCGGTGCGGTCGTACGTCCCGTTTCATCGGCCCGGCCCTCCGCGCGGCCGAGCGGGCCGACCTGGACCGACTGGCCCGCGCCACCGGCTCCGCCGTGCGGGACGCCGACGTGCCGGGTGGGGGACAGGCCGTGGACCTGCTCGATCCGTCCGGATTCCCGGTGCGGGTCGTGTGGTGCGGCGAGGAGCTGCCGGCGCTCCCCGAGCAGCGGCCGCTCACCCTCAACTTCGGCATCGAGCACCGCCGTACGAACGTCACGCAGCGTCCGCCCCGGGAGCCGTCGCGCATCCAGCGGCTCGGTCATGTGGTGCTGGAGACCCCGGTGTTCGCGCGTGCCCTGAACTGGTACCTCGACATGCTCGGCATGATCGTCAGCGACTTCCTGTTCCTGGACGGGCAGCGCGAGCGCGGGCCGACGATGGCGTTCCTTCGCTGCGACCGGGGGAGCGTGGCGGTCGACCATCACACGCTGGCCATGCACCTGGGGCCGGGGACGGGTTATGTCCACTCCGCCTACCAGGTCACCGACCTGGACGCGATCGCCGTCGGCGGCGAGTACCTCAAAGAGCGTGGCTACAAGCGTAGTTGGGGCATCGGCCGGCACATCCAGGGCAGCCAGCTCTTCGACTACTGGCGTGACCCCGACCGCTTCATGCTGGAGCACTTCGCCGACGGCGACCTGTTCTCCTGCGACGTCGAACCCGGCTGGGCACCCATGTCGGCCGGCGGACTCGCCCAGTGGGGCCCGCCCGCCACCCGTGACTTCCTGGGCACCGATCCGTCCCCCGCCAGACTCCGCGAGGTCGCCCAGGCCCTGCGCGGCGACAACGAACTCGACCCCGCCCGACTGCTGGCCCTGCTGAAAGCGATGACCTCATGAGCACCAACGTCCTGCGCACAGCCGAGGGTTGGTGGGTGGCGCGCGATGCGCGTGCCGTCCGTATCGACACGAAAGCCATGACCACCGCCGAGCTGCTCGCCGACCTCCCCCACGCTCGGCTTCGCTCGCGCGGGGGCACCCCCACCGCCGTACGCGAGGCCGCCGCATCCGACGATCCCGGCACACCCGTCGCCGACCTGGTGGCGCTTTCCCCGGTCACCACGCCCTGCCGGGTGGTGGCGCAGATGGTCAACTACCGCAGCCACGCCCGCGATTCGGGCTTCACCGGGGAGATCCCGCCCACCTTCTTCCGCAAGGCGTCCGGCTCGGTCAGCGGCCCGGCGGAGGCCGTCGTCCGGCCGCCGCACGTGAAGTTCCTCGACTACGAGATCGAACTCGGCCTGGTCATGGGCGCCCCCCTGCCCGTCGGCACCGTCGTGACCGAGCAGGACCTGCCCTCTTACGTCGCCGGTCTCGTCCTCACCAACGACGTCAGCGCGCGGGATGTGCAGCTGACCAAGGGGCAGTTCTACGAGAGCAAGTCCTACCCGACCTTCACGCCCACCGGTCCGTACCTCGCGCTGCTGGAGCCCGAGGACTTCGTCCATCTCCTCGACCTGCGGCTGAAGTTGTCGGTCAACGGCGAGCTGCGCCAGGACCGAACCCTGGCCGACATGATCGTCCGCCCGGCGCAGGCGCTGACGCTGCTCGCCCGCTTCCAGACCCTCGACCCCGGCGACCTGCTGCTGACCGGCACTCCCGGCGGCACGGCTCTGAAGGCCCCGCCCAAGCCGGTCGAGAAGATCGGCGCGCTGCTGCCACCCGAGCTGAAGTGGAAGGCGTTCTTCAGGAGCCAGGCCCGCAATCCGCACTACCTCCACGCGGGTGACCTGATCACCGCCACGATCGCCACCCCGGACGGGCGGATCGACCTCGGCGAGCAGCGCACGCCCGTCGCGGACGCCAAGTAGCGACGGGGGTGAGCCGCGGATGACCGCCGACCAGGCCGGAGCACGGGACGACACCGCGCCCCGGTCGGCACCGCACATACCCGTCGTGATCGTCGGAGCCGGGCCCGTGGGCGTGACCGCCGCCCTCCTGCTCGCCCGGCGCGGCGTCCGCAGTGTCGTGCTCGAACGCCACCGGGACGTCTACCCCCTGCCGCGGGCCGTCGCCACCGACGACGAGGTCCGCCGCATCCTCCAGGCCGCCGGTGTCCACGAGGAGTTCGCCGCGCTCGCCCGCCCCGCGAACGGTCTGCGGCTGCTCGACGCACGGCACCGGCTGATCGCCGAGTTCCCGCGGCGCCCGCACGGGCATCACGGCTTTCCGCAGACCAGCATGTTCGACCAGCCCGAGTTGGAGCGACTGCTGCGTGAAGCGCTGGCCCGGCGTTCGGAGTGCGAGGTGCGCGGCGGGATCGAGGTGACCGCCGTGGAGCAGGACGCCGACGGGCCGGTCCGCGTGACGTACCGGGACGGCGAAGGTGAGCACCTTCTGCGGGCCGACGCGGTCCTCGGCTGCGACGGCGCGGGCAGCCTCACCCGCGAGGCCATCGGCGCCGTATGGGAGGACCTGCGCTTCGAGGAGTCCTGGACGGTCATCGACGTCCGCACCCGCGCCCGCGTCCGGTCCTGGGAAGGCGTCGACCAGGTCTGCGATCCGCACCGGCCCGCCACCTTCATGCGGATCGGCGAGGACCGCTACCGTTGGGAGTTCCGCCTGCGCGAGGGCGAGCACCTCGACGGTCCGGACGGCCGGAAGCACCTGCGTGAACTGGTCGCCCCCTGGGTGGACATCTCCTACGGCGACGACTTCCAGCTCATCCGGCAGGCGCAGTACACCTTCCGGGCGCGCATCGCCGACCGCTGGCGCCATGGCCGGGTCTTCCTGCTCGGCGACGCGGCCCACCTGACCCCGCCCTTCATCGGGCAGGGGCTGTGCGCGGGCATGCGGGACGCGTACAACCTCACCTGGAAACTCGCGCGAGTACTCCGAGACGGTGCGGACGAACGGCTGTTGGACACCTACGAGAGCGAACGCAGGCCGCACGCCCGGCATGTCATCCGGCTCGCGGTCGCCACGGGCTGGGCCATGACCGGTGGCCAGGGCGGTGCCGCCGCGATCCGCCGGAGCCTGCTGGCCGCGGCCTGCCGTGTGCCCGCCCTGCCCGCGGCGGCCGGCCACCGCCTCAGCCCGCGCGCCGGCCGAGGGCCCCTCGTGCGGCGACGTGTCCGACCGGGCGGCCGTGACCTGGCGGGCACCTTCTGCCCCCAGCCCTGGGTGACCGCCGACGGCCGACGGACCCGCCTCGACGACGCACTCGGGGACTCCCTCGCCGTCCTGGCCTGCGCGCCCCTTCCGCCCTCGGTGCGGGCCGTGGCGGAGGGCATCGGCGCACGGGCCGTCACCACGGACAGCCTCGGCGACGACGGCACGCTCGCCGCGTGGCTGCGCGACGGCCGGGCGGACGCCGTGCTGCTGCGCCCCGACCGCATCGTCCTGGACACCATCCCGGCCGGCGCCGGTTGCTTCACGGACATCGCCACCTGGGCCCCGCTGCTGTGCACGACCCGCCGTCCCGTCCCGGACGAACAGCCGACGAGGCCTGCCTGACGTAGCCGGCCTACGGCTCCTCCACGCGCAGCTGCTCGATGGCTTCGAGGACGCCCTTGCGGTGGGCATGGGTGCGCTCGTAGCCCTCGATCACCGTCAGATCCAGCTGGGAGAGTGTGCCCAGCCGCTGCTGGATCTGCTCCGTGCTGAGCTGGCTGAACCCGGGAATCGGCAGGTCCTCCTCCCGCTTGACCGATCCCAGGACTTCTTCGGCAATGGGGCTGGGCTCGGCCATCTCCCTCCCCGCACCCCAGGGCCGTCGGCCACTGTGCTGGGCGACGTACAGCGCCCGGTCGAAAGCGGTCCGCATCGTATGGGCCGCCGTGTCGGCCAGAGCGGCGATGCGGTTCTCGCTCGGGCCCCTGCCGTTGGTGGGCGCCGCCACGGCGCGGGCGTGCTCGGCGAGGCTTGCCTCCAGTTCCTGCAGCAGCTCCTCGTCCTGGCGGCGCAGCGAGCCGAGCAGCTCGGCGGTGGACTGGGCGTCCACTTGTTCGGCGAGGACCTCCCCGGCCCGGCACGCCGCGAGCGCCCGCGCCGCGACCGCGTACTCGTCCTCCGCATTCCTCAGCAGCCGCCGCGCATCGGCCGGGCCCCCGCCGGGCAGCAACCCCCGCACGATCGACGACCCGATCGTCAGCGGCAGCATCGCCGCGCGCATCGCGCCCCGTGAGAGGGACTGGGTCAGACCGACCGCGGTGCCCATCAACCCCCTGGGCTGCAGATGGCGTACCTGGCGTTGAATGCGCTGGAGGCTGTAGTGGACCTCGACGCTCTGGCGTTCGAGCATCTCCCGGTGCGGGCCCGGCGGCGTGACGGTCACATCCGCCCGGAACCGGTCCAGTACTGCGGCATGCGCCTGGCGCGTATCCTCCAGCGCCGGTACAAGTTCCTCCGTTACCACTGCCATGCCGGGCTCCTGAGTGAGAAGGGGCGGCAGTTCGCCGCACACGGGAAGCGGCTGCCCTCAGCGCCCCCACGGCCGGGCAACCGGCACCATCCTGCGGGACCCGCGTCAAGATCGCCTGTCGAGGCGGGGTCGGTCATGCGCGTACCGATTCCGTCCTCGGGTACCCGGGCATCACAGGAGCCCAACGAGCATCACGTTGGGAGGCAGCGGATGATCTCCGACTTGGTGTTGGTGCCCGCAGGCGAGGCGCCGCTCGCAGGCGATCTGGTCGTCCCCGGCCCGGTGCGGTCGGTGGTGGTCATCGCCGAGGGCGGCAGCAGTTCCCGGGGCAGTACACGCGACCGTGCGCTCGCCGACGCGTTTCACCGGGCAGGCATGGGCACGCTCCTCCTCGATCTCCTCACCGAACTGGAGAAACGGGAGGACGCGCGCTCGGCCCGGCATCGCTTCGACGTCCAGTTCCTGGCCCGGCGGCTGGTGGCCGCCATCGACTGGCTGGAGCAGCGGCCGGAGACCGTCGACGTCCCGGTCGGTCTGTTCGGTGCCGACACGGCCGCGTCGGCGGCTCTGCTGGCAGCTGCCGAGCGGCCACAACGAGTCCTGGCCGTGGTCACCCGAGGCGGGCGTCCGGACCTGCCGTACGAGGTGCTGCAGCGCGTCCGGGCCTCGGTGCTGTTCATCGTCGGCGGCGAGGACGAGACCGATCTGGGGCTCAACCAGGAAGCGGCCGGAATGCTCAGCGCGCCCAGCGAGATCCGTGTCGTGCGCGGCGCAACCCATCTGTTCCATGAGCCCGGGACCCTTGAGGAGGCAGTCACTGCGGCCCGGCACTGGTTCGTCTCCCACTTGGAGCACGGACGTCGTTCAGCCTGATCCCAGTGCCACGCCCGGCCGTGCGGCATTGTCGAGCTGCACGGCCGGGCGGGTGATTCCGGTGATTTTGTGGTGGGGTGGG
>NZ_JBQQCE010000880.1:0-1568 GCF_052245645.1 Streptomyces sp. KR55
TCAGCGGGCAGGCGGCAGCACCCGGCCGAGCGGTAGCGAGGTCGGGTGTGGATCGTGTGGGATCAGGCTGCGGCGGGTTCGAGGCTGACCTTGTAACCGAGCGCTTCGAGCTGATGGACATGGCTGCGTTTGCGGCGTTCGGGATCGATGCGACGGGTGTAGAAGTCGGAGCCGAGGTCCTGGAAGCGGGCATCGGGGTCGTTGAGCAGGTGCCAGACGATCACCAGGATGGAACGCCCGACCGCGACGATGGCCTTCTTCTTGCCGCGATGGCGGGCGATCCTGCGGTAGCGCTCGCCGAGGAAGGTGTCGGTGCGGGCGGCTCCCACAGCAGCCTCGCCGAGCACGCGGGCGAGGTAGCGGTTGCCGTGGCCGGTGGTGCCCCGCCCTTTGTTCTTGCCGGCCGATTCCTTCACGCCCGGAGCGAATCTGGCCCACGAAGCCAGGTGGCCGGCGGTGGGGAACCGGCTCATGTCCAGCCCGATCTCCGCGATGATGACGGCGGCCGCGGTCGGGCCGATCCCGGGGATCTCATCCAGCCGTTCGAGGGCCTGGACGAAAGGGGCGATCATCTCCTCGATCCGGGTGTCGAGTTCGGCGATGTCGGCGTCGATGGCGTCGATCCGCTCCAGCATCTTGCCCAGTAAGAACGCGTGGTGGTCGGTGAAGTACCCGGTAAACGCCTCCTCCAGAGCCGCGATCTTGCCGCGCATCCGGGAGCGGGCCATCTGGGCCAGCGCCTTCGGGTCGCGTTCCCCGGCGAGCAGGGCGGCCATCATGGCCCGTCCGGAGACGCCGAAGATGTCGGAGGCAACCACGCTGAGCTTGATCTGGGCGTCCTCCAGCAGCTTCTCCACCCGGTTCTTCTCCGCCCCGCGCACCCCGACCAGGTCGGTCCGGTACCGGGTGACGTCCCGCAGTCGGCGGATCTCAGGTGGGGGCACGAAGCTGGGGCGGATCATCTGGCGTTCGGCGACCTTGCACAGCCACACCGCGTCCAGCTTGTCGGTCTTGGGCCGCCCGGGCAGGTGTTTCACATCGCGGGCGTTGACCAGCCAGGTTTCGAACCCGGCCGCCTCCAGTACGTAGAAGGCGGGCTTCCAGTAGTCGCTGGTGGCCTCCATGACCACCCGGGTCACCCCCAGGCACCTGAGGTGATCGGCCATGCCCAGCAGCGAACGCGTCATCGTCGGGTATGTCTGCACCTCCTGCATCCGCCGCCCTGGACGACCCTCGTGCGGGATGCGGACACAGCACACCAGGTGGGCCTTGCCGATATCCAGTGCCGCGACCCGTTCGATGATCTCCTCGCGGTCCTCAGTCTCCTGCAGCACCCGGCACCTCCCCTGCTCTTGGGGGTGAACAGCAGGCGGCTGCCCGCAGGGACCGCATGGGACATGCGGACTCTAATCCGCGTGCTCGAGGCAACACTGAAGCTCCCGGTGCGCGGTCCCCAGCGCCCGGCTAGACGACGGCCTCAGCGACCATAGAGCTCCGGCGTCAGCGGGCAGCCACCCCGATTTTCAGCCCGGAACGGGCGTCCCCGCAGGGATATCTGGGGCTAGACG
>NZ_JBQQCE010000881.1:0-1549 GCF_052245645.1 Streptomyces sp. KR55
CGTTCCACCGCACCAGATCACCCGTGCGGTACATCCGCTCACCCGGCACACCGAACGGACACGCCACAAAACGATCCGCCGTCAGCCCCGGACGGTTCAGATACCCCCGCGCCACACCATCGCCCGCGAGGTACAGCTCGCCGGGTACACCGACCGGCACCGGGACGAGACCGCGGCCGAGGACGTAGGCGCGCGTGCCGTCGATCGGGCGGCCGATCGGGGCGGCCACCGGGCCGGCGAGAGCGCCGCTGAGGGTGGCGCACACGGTCGACTCGGTCGGGCCGTAGGCGTTGAGCATGGTGCGGCCCGCCGACCAGCGGGCGGTCAGCTCCGGCGGGCACGCCTCGCCGCCGGTGATCAGTCCGCGCAGGGTGGGGACGCTCTCCGGGGCGAGGGTGGCCAGGAAGGCCGGGGGCAGCATGGCGTGGGTCACCTGTGCCTCGGCCATGAGCCGCACCACTTCGTCCCCGATCAGCTGGTCGGGGCGCGGCACGATCAGGGTGGCGCCGGCCAGCAGGGCCGTCACCAGCTCACAGGCCGACGCGTCGAAGCTGAGCGAGGCGAACTGAAGCATCCGCGCGCCCTCGTCCACCCCCAGTGCCTCCTGGTGGGCCGCGGCGAGACTCGCCAGTCCCTGGTGGGTGACGAGGACGCCCTTGGGGCGGCCGGTGGAGCCCGAGGTGTAGACGACGTACGCGGGATGGGTGACGTGCAGCGGTGCCGCGCGGTCCGCGTCGGTCAGGTCGGCCGGGGACAGGGCGGCCAGTTCGGCTGCCGTCTCCGGGGCGTCGAGCCGCCAGCGCGGCACGTCCCGCGGGGCGCGGGCGTCGGCGTCGCCGGACGTGAGCAGCCCCAGGGGACGGGCGTCGGCGCACATGTAGGCGGCCCGCTCGGCCGGGTAGCCGGGGTCGATGTTCAGGTAGGCCGCGCCCGCCTTGACCACGGCCAGGGCGGCGAGGACCAGGTCGGCCGAGCGCGGAAGGGCCAGCGCCACCACGGTGTCGGGCCGCACGCCCCGGGCGGCCAGCCAGCGCGCGAGGCGATTGGCGCGGGCGTTCAGCTCCGCGTAGGTCAGGGCCGTGCCGTCATGCAGCAGGGCCGTCGCCTCGGGCGTACGGGCGGCCTGGGCCTCGAAGAGCGCCGGGAGCGGTGCCGGGGCGACAGCGGAGGAGGTGGCGTTCCAGGCGGTGAGGACCTGGTGGCGTTCGTCCTCGTCGAGGATGTCGACGCGGTCGACGGGCCGGTCCGGGTCGGCCACGAGGGCGCCGAGCAGGTGTTCCAGGCGGCGGGCCAGACGGGCGGCGGTCCCAGCGTCGAAGAGGTCCTTGTTGAACTCCAGGACACCGTGCAGGCCGCCGTCGCCGCCCTCCTCACGCAGGCTGAAGACGAGGTCGAACTTGGCGACGTCGGTCTCCGCGGTCTCGGTCTCGACGCTGAGGCCGGGGAGTCGGAGGGTGACTTCGGGGGTGTTCTGGAAGGCCAGCAGGACCTGGAACAGCGGATGACGGGCCCGCGAGCGCGCCGGATTGACCAGCTCCACCAGCCGCTC
>NZ_JBQQCE010000882.1:0-1520 GCF_052245645.1 Streptomyces sp. KR55
TGTGTGCGCATGAGGAAGCCGATGCCACCGCCGAGGGTGAGCCCGGCGACACCGGTGTGGCCCACGATGCCGCCGGTGGTGGCCAGACCGTGGGCCTGCGTCTCGTGGTCGACGTCGCCCCACAGAGCGCCACCCTGCACCCGGGCCGTGCGGCTGGCGGGGTCGACCCACACGGCCCGCATGGCCGAGAGGTCGATGACGATTCCGTCGTCGCACACCGCGGTGCCGGCCACGTTGTGGCCCCCGCCCCGAACGGCGATCTCCAGGTCGTGGTCTCGGGCGAAGCGCACGGCCGCGGCCACGTCGGCGGTCCCGCCGCAGCGGGCGATCAGCCGGGGGCGCCGGTCGACGGCGCCGTTCCACACCGCTCGGGCGGTGTCGTAGTCGGTGTGGTCAGTGGTGATCAGCCGACCCCGGAACCCGTCGATCTCCATGGCGATCGCCTCCTTGCTGTCCTCCCCTCCACACGGCCCATCGGACCAGCGTGGGCTCCGGCCGTAAAGTCAAAAATCTGGACTTCACGCCTGAAAACGGGCGCGTCACACTGGCATCGTGCGGAGCTACGGCCAGTACTGCCCCATCGCCCGCGGCGCCGAGATCTTCGCCGAGCGCTGGACGCCACTGATCATCCGCAACCTGTACCTGGGCTGCGGAAGCTTCGGTGAGATCCTGGAGGGCGCCCCCGGGCTCTCCCGCACCCTGCTCTCACAGCGACTCAAGCAGCTCGAACGGCTCGGCATCGTCGAGTCGGCACCCAAGCCCGACGGGCGCGGGCGTCACTACCAGCTCACGCCCGCGGGTCACGACCTGTTCAAGGTCTGCGTGTCACTCGGCGAGTGGGGTGCAGCCTGGCTCGAGATCGCCCCCGAGCACCTCGATCCCTTTGTTGCGCTGTGGTCGATGTGCAACATGATCCGCCGAGACCGCCTCCCGGATCGCCGCATCGTCATCCGCTTCGACTTCACCGGCCGCCCGCGCCCCGAGCGGTACTGGCTGCTGATCGAACACGGAGACACCGAGATCTGCAAGACGTACCCCGGCCTCGACGAGGACCTCTACATCACGGCGGAAGCCGAAACCTTCGTCAAATGGCATGCCGGCCAGCAAACCTGGGCGGAAGCCGTCCGCGACTGCCGCATCCAACTCCACGGCCCCTCCTGGCTCGTACGAGCATTCCCCACCTGGAACGCCCGCAGCGCCTTCGCCCACATCAAACCGGTCTCCCGAGCTGCGGCGAGCTCGGCAGCGTGACATCTTCGACGCATTCCCACTTGCCGCACCGTCCCCCAGTCTGTCGCAGCTCGACCCAAGGGAGCGAGGGTCTTGTCCGGCGCCAGATCGTTGAAGGCTTGCCAAGCCCCGAGGTTCGCCACCCGGGATTCGCATGCCGGTCGTCCGGCCGCGCGACGGAGCGACCCTGGGGCACGGCTGGCTGCTCCCAGGTCAGGGGGAACGCGGGATCGTTTCCGCAGGGTGTTTCCTGCCGTGGCGAGCAAGACGGTCGCGGCTGTGCTGTTTCC
>NZ_JBQQCE010000883.1:0-1502 GCF_052245645.1 Streptomyces sp. KR55
GCAGCGGTCCGTGCCCTGACCGCCGCCCTCGTGTCCGGCCGGCCTGCGGCGCTGGCGCTGGAGGCACCCATGTCCGTACCGGTTCCGGACGCCGACCGGGCCGACGCATGGCAGGCGCTGGGCCGGGCCCGCGGCGGTGAGGGGAATCGGCCCTGGTCGGCAGGGGCCGGCGCGGGGGTCCTTGCCACCGGCCTGGCCCAGGCCGCGTGGATGCTGGCGAGGCTGGCACTCCTGGCTCCCGGCACGGCGGCGACCACCCAGCCCGACCGGTGGGCGGCCGCGCACGGTCCGCGGCTGCTCCTCGCCGAGGCGCTGGTGTCCGGCGCCGGCAAACCCGTGCCCAGTGCCGCCGGACCGCACGCGGCCGACGCGGAGGCGGCGGCCCGCGCCCTGGCCGAGCGCCTCCAGGCCTCCGCTGCCCCCGAGTCCGACGTGCGGTGCGCCCCGCACCATCCGTTCAACCTGCTCGCCTCCGCGGCGATATGGGCGGGCCTGGACCTCAGCAGGGACGAGCTCCACCTGGACGTCCTCGTCGTCCGCGCCCGCCCCGTACCCCTCCGGCCCGACGCCTCCCGTGTGTAGGTTGGGGCGGACGGCAGCTTCAACTCGGGGAGTATCCGTGCCACTTGACGCCTCGCTCAGCAACAGCAGCGTGCCCCACTCGGCCCGCATCTGGAACTACTGGCTCGGCGGCAAGGACTACTACGAGACAGACCGACAGGTCGGCGACCAGATATGCGCGGCCAACCCGGCCATCATCGACATCGCCCGCGCACAACGGGCGTTCCTGGTGCGCGCCGTCGAGTACCTCGTCGGTGAGGCCGGCATCCGACAGTTCCTGGACGTCGGCACCGGCCTGCCGACCGCCGACAACACGCATGAGGTCGCCCAGCGGCTCGCCCCCGAGACGCGGATCGTCTACGTGGACCACGACCCGATCGTGCTGGCCCACGCGGAGGCCCTGCTCACCAGCACGCGCGAAGGCGCCACGGACTACATCGACGCCGATCTGCGCCATCCCGACGTCATCCTGGAACACGCCGCCAGAACACTCGACTTCACCCAGCCGGTGGCCCTGATGCTGCTGGGGATCACCGCCCACGTCACGGACGACTCCGTCTACGGTCTCGTCGGCCGTCTGATGGACGCCCTGCCGTCCGGGAGCCACCTCGTGCTGTGCGACGACACCGAGGTGATCCATCCCCGGCAGATGCGGGAGATGATCGAGCAGTGGAACGAGGCGAGCGACAACCCCCGGATCAACCGCAGCCCGCAGGAGCTCGCCCGGTTCTTCGAGGGCCTCGAAATGCTGGAACCCGGCGTGGTCTCGGTGTCCCGCTGGCGCTGTGCGACGACGGGCGCCGACCTGCCCGCCGAGGTGGACGACTTCGGCGGCGTGGCACGCAAGCCGTAGCGCGACCGGTACGCCCGGAGCGTGCGGAAGCCGCACAAGCGCTGAATCGTGGGAAAATCGACAGCAGTCACCACGGTGTGGGTGGAAG
>NZ_JBQQCE010000884.1:0-1484 GCF_052245645.1 Streptomyces sp. KR55
CGGCAGGAGCACGAGACGGGCCCGCACCGACCCCGTCCCCGGACCGCCCCCCGGCACGTCCACGAGCACCGACCCGGCCGGCGGCGGCGCGTCCTTGTGCTGGCCGCGCAGCCCCTCCCACACCTTGAGCGGTTCGGCACCCTCGGGCCCGGCCCCGGCGGCGTACAGGAGCCGGCCGTCGGAGGTCTCCAGGAAGACCGGGTTGCCGCTGAAGTCGGCCAGGATGCCGAGTACCTGCGGTACTCCGCCGCCGCCCAGCAGGGCCTCGGTGCAGCGCCGGTGCACCTCCTCCGCCTGCTGGAGCAGCGCGTAGTGGCCGTTGACGATCTCGGTGTGGATCTCCTCCGTGACCGTCACGAACGGCACCTCGCGGTGCAGCTGGACCAGCGGGAGCCCGGCCGCCCGCGCCGTGTCGACCAGCGCGGCGGGCAGCCGGGCGAAGCGGGGGCCCAGCTCGACCACCAGGGCCGCGATGCCCCGCTCGGCCAGGGTGCGCACGAACGCCCGCTGGTCGGCCGGCCGGGTGCCCAGGCCGTAGCCGGTGGTCAGCAGCAGTTCGCCGCCCTTGAGCAGCGAGGCGATGTTCGGCACCTCGCCCGCGTGCACCCAGCGCACGGTCCGCTGCAGCCGGTCGGCGCCCGCGAGCACCTCGGGGAGCCCACTGCGCAGCCCGGGCAGCTCCAGCGCCCGCTGGACGGTGATGCCGGCGCCCTGGCTGTCGAATCGGTGGTCGGTGCGGCTGTCCATGCAGCGGACGCTACCTGCGCGAACGCTCCGGCGACATCTCCGAGCGGTTACGGGAACGATCACCTCGGAACCGGCCTACAGGGGCTTGATGTTGTGGTTGAACCGGAAGACGTTGTCCGGGTCGTGGCGCCGCTTCAGTTCGCCCAGGCGCCTGATGTTCTCGGCGCCCAGTCCGGCCCGTACGCGGTCCGTGCCCTCGTCGCCGATGAAGTTGAGGCAGACCGCTCCGGTGCTCCACGGCCGGACGTCGGCACGCACGTCGCGGACCCACCGCATGCACCGCTCGTCGTCCGCCGGGTCCGCCCAGATGGCGAAGGGATGCACGGCCCAGGGCGAGTCCCGGTACGGCACCGGGTGGTCGGCCGGCCCGTCGGCGACCGCGCCGCCCAGCGGGAACAGCATGTGCTTGGTGCCGGTCGGCACGGGCAGGGAGTCTGCGCGGGCGCAGAAGACGTCCACGAACTCGTCGGGCGCGCCGGTCAGATACTCCGCCGACCAGTGGTTCCGCAGACCTGGCGGGTCGTCGATCATGCACTGGAGGTCGGCGTACGGGATCGCGGTGACGAGCTCCGCCTCGTGCGGCAGCGCCAGCAGCGGCTCGGCCACCTTGCGCAGGTCCTCCTCGGCCCCCGCGTACGCCAGCAGCACACAGCACAGCAGCCTGCCGACCAGCCGTGGCGGTACGAAGTCCGCGGGCGGGCCGGAGAGGTGGATGACGGCGCCGCCCGCCTCCAGGG
>NZ_JBQQCE010000885.1:0-1480 GCF_052245645.1 Streptomyces sp. KR55
CAGTACTACGGTTCGCGCGAGCTGGACGCCGCCCTGCTGCTCATCCCGCGCGTCGGCTTCCTGCCACCGGACGACCCGCGCGTGAAGGGAACGATCGACGCGGTGCGCGAGGAGCTGTGCCACCAGGGCTTCCTGCGCCGCTACAGCGCCGACAGGACGGTCGTCGACGGGCTGCCCGGCAGCGAGGGCACCTTCCTGGTGTGCTCGTTCTGGCTCGCGGACGCACTGCACATGACGGGTCGTACGGACGAGGCCCGCGAGCTGTTCGAACGACTGGTGGGGATGGCGAACGACGTGGGGCTGCTGGCCGAGGAGTACGACCCCGTGACCGGCCGCCAGCTCGGCAACTTCCCGCAGGCGTTCAGCCATATCGGCCTGGTGAACACGGCCCTCGCCCTGTACGGGGCGGACGGGGCAGGATAGGGCCATGGATCTTGGACTGAAGGACCGGGTGTACGTCGTCACCGGGGCCACGCGCGGGCTGGGCAACGCCTCCGCGCGCGAGCTCGTGGCCGACGGGGCGAAGGTGGTCATCACCGGGCGGGACGAGAAGCGGGTCGCCGACGCGGCGGCGGAGCTGGGGCCGAACGCGTACGGGATGGCCGTGGACAACGGCGATCCGCAGGCGGCGGCCCGCCTGATCGGTGCCGCGCGCGAGCGGTTCGGCGGCTTCGCCGGCATCCTCGTCAGCGTCGGCGGGCCGCCCGCCGGGTTCGTCGCCGACAACACCGACGAGCAGTGGCAGTCGGCGTTCGAGTCGGTGTTCCTGGGTGCGGTGCGGCTCGCCCGCACGGCGGCGGCGGAGCTCGAAGCCGGGGGCGTCATCGGGTTTGTGCTGTCCGGCTCGGTGTACGAGCCGATTCCGGGGCTGACCATCTCCAACGGGCTGCGGCCGGGGCTGGCGGGCTTTGCCAAGTCGCTCTCGGACGAACTGGGGCCGCGGGGTATTCGCGTCGTCGGGGTGCTTCCCGGTCGTATCGACACGGATCGCGTGCGTGAGCTGGACTCCTTGTCCGCGGGCGGCTGCCGAGTCGCGTATTCCGTTGCGGCGGTACGGGACGCCGGAGGAGTTCGGGCGTACGGCCGCGTTCTTGCTGTCGCCGGCTGCGTCCTATCTGACGGGCGTCATGGTGCCGGTGGACGGCGGGGCGCGGCACGGCTTCTGAGAGGCACGTCAACTGACCCTTTCCGCACGGTGCTTGACGCCCCTCAGGCGGACCTCGGCCGGCAGTGACGCCAGGCCGGCCGAATCGCGGGCGTGGGCCAGGGCCTGGGCCGTGAGGCGGTGGAGTGCATCCCCGGGGTCCACGTGCGGCTCCACCAGGAGCCGTACCCGTGCCTCCGGCGCGCGGCGTCGCCCCGTGAGCTGGACATGGGCGCGGGCGACGCCGTCCAGGGCGTCCGCCTCGCCGGTGAGTACGCCTTCCAGGGCCCGCCCGCGCAGCAGGGCGCCCTCGCCGTCGCCGGTGTCGACGAGCAC
>NZ_JBQQCE010000886.1:0-1473 GCF_052245645.1 Streptomyces sp. KR55
AGCGCATCGAGCAGCGTCACACGCGAGTCGATCTCCAGCCGATGAGCTGTGCCGTTGACGGTGAGAGTGATATCAACCCGGGAGACATCAGGCGGTGACTGGCCGGTCGGGGGTGCCTCGGTTTCCACATGCTTCATGGCGCCTCAATTCTGATTTTCCGGAGGGTTACTTGCCAGGCAAGAGAAATTCTTCGATTCTGACCCTCCAGTCAGATGTCGCTGCTTAGTAAAAGTAGCACTCCGCCACGTTGTGCAATTATGCCGTTGAAGAGAAATGGCCGCCGTGCACCTATGCGTGTGAGGTCTGTTTCGCGAGTCTCGTGCTCGATACGCCAGCAAATCGAACATGTGTCGGTATCGTCCAGGTCGTGGAGTCACCCACGACTCTGTTCAAGAGACGCAGGCCGCACCCCGCCGCACTGTCGCAGGCCGAACGCGTCCACGTCCGCATGATCCGCTCAAGGGCATCCCGCCAGGAACGCTACGGATGCGAGTTCGTATAGGCAGCGGGACCCTGTCCTGTAGTACGCATTCCCGCCGCACCCGCCAGCCCACATCCGCGCGAGGCAGTCCCGATGATCGACGACCTCTCAGCCCCGATGCACCGAGTGCCGCCACGCCCTGCGTGGCAACGCCGACGCCCTGCTTTCCTCGAGCACCTGCTCCTCGCCCGCCGTCACGCCACCGACCCTCCGGACAGATCTAACGGCGTCCCGCCATTCCCACCAGTCCCACCAGTCCCGCAGAAGTCAAAACGCGCCTCGGACTGCCTCTTGAACAGAGCTGACATTCGAGTAGCGACGCCTGCGGAAAGCACCCGCTCGACCTCGCCCGAGAGAGTTGGCATGCCTGTAGCTGATGACATAACCGTCAGGCACGGAAGGGACGCGTTTGTCCCTGGGACGGCCACGACCCTAGGTACGCCAGTACCCCCCTTCGCTACCATGCGGCGGCCCCAATGAGCCGCAACACGATGCTCCGAGATTTCCTGCGCTCACGCCGTGCCCGGGTGACACCCGAGGAGGCGGGTCTGCCGCTCGGGCCTGGAGCGCGCCGTGTGCCCGGCCTTCGGCGGGAAGAGGTGGCCGACCTCGCCGGCATCAGCATGGACTACTACGTCCGCTTCGAGCAGGGCCGTTGCCCCAACGTGTCAGACGCGTTGTTGGACTCGGTCGCCAGGATTCTGCGCCTCACCCCTGTCGAGCGAATTTACTTGTACGAGATCGCCCGGACGTCTGCCACCCACGCACCCAGGTGTGCCGACGACCAGCAGATCAGCGCCGGACTACGCCTGCTGCTTGAGAACCTTTCCACCCCGGCGTTCGTCCTCGGACGGCTACTCGACCTCCTAGTGTGATGCGCCTGAAATCCTGGGCTTAAGTCTCATGCTGGTTTTTGGTGGCCGGTGTAGCGATCTTGGTGAGGTAGTCGGCGAGGGATTTGAGGATCTCGTCGGCGGTCTTGGTCCACTTGA